>CALMXF010000208.1 GCA_937870985.1 uncultured Chloroflexota bacterium | reverse complement strand
CGCCGACTCCCTGTAAGCCAACCGAAAGCCTGCGCCCCTACTACTGTTCCACGTCGGCTGTCTTGCTCGACGTGGCGACGGTTGGCGAGCTCGTCAGCCGAGAGGACGGGAGTCGAGCGTGATGCCTCCCTGACGAGCCGAGGGAAGAAAATCGACAATCGCGTGTAAGGCACGTGAAAGCGCGGGATGCGATACCAGATGCCAGACCCGCCCATGGCGACCACGCGAGCTCGCGTCACGACCCGGTGACCTTCGTGATCGTCCTGTGGCTGGAGCCGCGTGACGAGATGCGGGAGCCGGAGTGGCGCTGGCGGGTGCGCGAGGTGAGGGATGGCGAAGAGGCGAGCTTCCGGCGATTGGACGATGTGTTGGCCTACATCGCGGCGCGGAGCGGCACGGCCGGCCCCGCCTGAGATGTTCGTGTCCGGCAGATGAGGTGAGGCGATGAGGGGTGAACCTGTTCTGACCGGCGCCCGCCGTCGAGCGAGGCTGCCGTTGTTGCTGCTGATCGTCGTTGCGCTAGCGGGAATCCCGATGCTGGCGATTGCCGCCGCGCCGTCCGCCGACGAGGGGAAGACGCTGTTCCAGCAGAAATGCAGCAGCTGTCACACCATCGGCGGGGGGACACTGGTCGGCCCGGATCTGGCCGGCGTGACCGGGACTCGCGACCACGACTGGCTCGTTCGCTGGATGAGCGACCCGCCGGGAATGGTTGCCAGTGGCGACCCGACGGCCACTGCGCTGCTGGCGCAGTTCAACAACGTCCAGATGCCGAATCTCGGCCTGAGCGCCGATCAGGTTGATTCGCTCCTTGCTTACCTCGCCGCGCCGAGTGGGGCGCCGACCTCTCCGGCGGCGACGCTGCCGGCCGGCGATGCGGCGCGGGGCAAGGAGTACTTCATCGGGCAGAAGCGCTTCGCCAATGGCGGCCCGCCCTGCATGGCCTGCCACAGTATTTCCGGCATCGGGGTGCTTGGCGGCGGGAAGCTCGGGCCGGATCTGACCGGCAGCTACGCGAAGTGGGGCCCCGCTGGCCTTACCTCGTTCGTGACTCAGCCGGCCACCGTCACGATGAGCGCCGTCTGGACGCAGACCCCACTGACCCCGCAGGAGGGTGGCGACCTGATCGCGTTCGTGCAGCAGGCATCGGTCAGCCAGCGGCCGGCCAACACGGTCGTGCAACTCGCGGTGCTGGCGGTGCTGGTCGCGGTGGCGCTACTGGTCGTCGCAAGGCTGACATGGAGAGAACGGCTGACCGGCGTGCGGCGACGAATGGTTGCGAACGCTCGACGTTGAGCCAAAGAGCAGGGGCGAGCGCGCCCCGCGTGGAAGGTCGGAGCAGATGGGCTGGATACAGGACCTGGTCAATCCCAAGGCGCGCCGGTGGGAGGAGTTCTATCGGAACCGCTGGCAGCACGACAACATCGTCCGCAGCACGCACGGCGTCAACTGCACCGGTGGCTGCTCCTGGGCGGTCTACGTCAAGGACGGCATCATCACCTGGGAGATGCAGCAGACCGACTATCCGCAGCTCGACCCGAACCTGCCGCCATACGAGCCGCGCGGCTGCCAGCGTGGGATCTCCGCCTCGTGGTACGTCTACAGCCCGATTCGGGTGAAGTACCCCTACGCGCGCGGCGCGCTGCTCGATCTATGGCGGGCGGCCCGCTCCCAGCATGCAAACCCCGTCGACGCCTGGGCCGCGCTGATCGAGGACGAGACGCAACGGACGCGCTTCCAGCGCGCTCGGGGCAAGGGCGGATTCCGACGCACCAACTGGGACGAGGTGCTGGAGATCGTCGCCGCTGCCAGTCTCTACACCGCCCGCCGCTGGGGACCGGACCGGGTGTTCGGCTTCTCGCCGATCCCGGCGATGTCGTATCTGTCGTATGCCGGAGGGTCGCGGTTCCTGCAGCTCTTTGGCGGCGTGAACATGAGCTTCTACGACTGGTACGCCGACCTGCCCAACGCCTTCCCGGAAGTCTGGGGCGACCAGACCGACGTCTGCGAGAGCGCCGACTGGTTCAACAGCAAGTACATCATCTCGATGGGCTCGAACCTGAACATGACCCGCACCCCAGATGTGCACTTCATCTCCGAGGCGCGGCATGAGGGGACGAAGTTCGTCGTTGTTGCGCCGGATTTCAGCCAGGTGGCCAAGTACTCTGACTGGTGGATTCCGATCGAGGCCGGCCAGGATACAGCGCTCTGGATGGCGATCAACCACGTCATTCTGACCGAGTTCCACGCCAACCGCACCGTCCCGTACTTCGCCGACTACGTCAAGCGCTATACCGACGGGCCATTCCTCGTCGCGCTGGATCAGGATGGCGACCACTACCAGCCGGGCCAGCTGCTGCGCGCTGGCCGCGTCGCTCGCTATGCAGATGTTGAGAATGGCGAGTGGAAGTTCCTCGTCTACGACCAGAACAGCGCCGAGCCGCGCATGCCGGCCGGCACGGTCGGCTTCCGCTGGGGGTCGGAAGAGGGCAAGTGGAACCTCAAGCTGCAGGATGCTATCGATGACAGCCCGCTCGACCCGGCAATCTCGATGCTCGGGCGCGAGGAAGACATTCTGAACGTCGCGTTCTACGACTTCGCCGAGGCGCGAGAGTCGGTTCGCGGCGTGCCGGTTCGCTACATCGAGACGAGCGAGGGGCGCGTCGCGGTCACGACCGCCTACGATCTGCTGATGGCGCGTTTCGGCGTCGGGCGCGGCCTGTCGGGCGACTACCCGGTCGATTACGACGAGGTGAACGCCTACACGCCGGCCTGGCAGGAGAAATACACGGGGATCGGCCGCGACACGGTGATCCGGCTGGCGCGTGAGTTCGCCAACAACTCCGAGGCGACCGAGGGCAAGACGATGATCATCGTCGGCGCCAGCGTCAACCACTGGTACTACAACAACCTTGCCTACCGTGCGCCGATCACTGCGCTGCTGCTCTGCGGCTGTTGCGGGCGCAACGGTGGCGGCATGAATCACTACGTCGGCCAGGAGAAGCTCTCGCTCGTCGCGCCGTGGACCAGCCTGGCGTTCGCGCTCGACTGGGTCAAGCCGCCGCGCCAGCAGCAGAGCCCGATCTGGCACTACGCGCACAGCGACCAGTGGCGCTACGAGGGCGACTTCACCGACTATGCCGCCGTTCCACCCGACGCCAAGTGGGCGAAGGGCCACGCGCTCGACCTCGCGGCGTCCGCGGTCCGAATGGGCTGGATGCCGTTCTACCCGCAGTTCGACCGTAACTCGCTGGACGTAGCCGCCGAGGCGAAGGCTGCCGGCGCGACGACGCGGGAGGAGGTGACCGAGCGGACGGTTGCCCAATTGAAGGATGGCAGCCTGAACTTCACCGTCGATGATCCGGACGCGCCCGAGAGCTGGCCGCGCGTCTGGCTGATCTGGCGCGGCAACGCGATCCAGTCCAGCGCCAAGGGACACGAGTTCTTCCTGCGTCACTACCTCGGCACGCACGACAACATCGACGCCGACGAGCATGCGCGGGATTCGGTGCGCACGATCACCTTCCGCGAGCCAGCGCCGCGCGGGAAGATGGACCTGGTCGTCGACCTCAACTTCCGGATGGACACATCGGCGCTGTACTCCGACATCGTCCTCCCGGCCGCGTTCTGGTACGAGAAGAACGACCTTAACACGACGGACCTGCACTCGTTCATCCATCCGCTGGGCCAGGCGGTGCCGCCGGTCTGGGAGTCGAAGACCGACTGGGAGATCTTCAAGGCGCTGGCGCACAAGGTATCGGAGATGGCGCCGGACACCTTCCCCGAGCCGGTGACCGATATCGTCACGCTGCCGCTGCGCCACGACACGCCGGATGAAATCTCGCAGCCCGAGCCACTCGACTGGCGGGCCGGCGAGTGCGAGGCGATCCCCGGCAAGACGATGCCGCATTTCCACCTCGTCGAGCGCGACTACAGCAAGATCTACCAGCGCTTCATCTCGCTCGGGCCATTGATTCGCGAGGACGGGATCAGCGGCAACGGCGTCCACATCCCGATCGCGCCGTTCTACGACGAGCTTCTGAAGAACCCGCTCGGTGGTTCGCCCGACCCGCGCCACATGCGCTGTGTCGAGTGGGACGGCCAGCGCTACCCCAGCCTGGAGGATGCGCTGGACGCGGCGAACACGCTGCTCTACCTCGCGCCGGAGAGCAACGGCGAGGTCGCCTGGGTGGCCTACAACGAGGAGCAGAAGCACACCGGGGTGCAGCTGACCGACCTGGCCGAGGACAACCGCGGGGTGCGGATCAACTTCGGCGATATCACCCGCCAGGTGCGGCGCAACCTCAGCAGCCCGTGCTGGTCCGGAATCGTCAACGACGGGCGCGCCTACGCCGCCTGGACGCTCAATGTCGAACGGCTGGTGCCGTGGAGGACCCTCACCGGCCGGCAACAGTTCTATATCGACCACCCCTGGTACATCGACTTCGGCGAAAACCTGCCGACCTACAAGCCGAAGCTCAACCCGGTCAAGACCGGGGATATCGTCCGCAGCCCGGTCGATGACCAGTGCCTGGTGCTGAACTACATCACCCCGCACGGCAAGTGGAATATCCACTCGACCTACAAGGACAACCACCGGATGCTGACCCTTTCGCGCGGGATGGATCCGATCTGGATCAACGACAAGGATGCCGAGAAGATCGGTCTCAACGACAACGACTGGGTCGAGGTCTACAACGACAACGGTGTTGTCGTGACTCGCGCGGCGGTCAGCGCCCGCGTCCAGCCAGGCACGGGGCTCTACTACCACGCGGTCGAGCGCACGATCTACGTGCCCAAGTCGCAGGTGCGCGGGAAGCGCCGCGCCGGAGGCCACAACAGCCTGACGCGGACACGGATCAATCCGGTCCAGCTGGCCGGCGGCTATGGGCAGTTCACCTACGGCTTCAACTACTGGGGGCCGATCGGCATTCTCACCCGCGATACCTACTGCGTCGTGCGCAAGCTATCCGAGCTGGAGTGGTAGCGCCACTGGGGAGGAACAGGACGATGGACATTCGCGCGCAAGTCTCGATGGTCTTCCACCTCGACAAGTGCATCGGCTGCCACACCTGCAGCGTCGCCTGCAAGAACATCTGGACCGACCGCAAGGGCACCGAATACATGTGGTGGAACAACGTCGAGACGAAGCCAGGCACCGGTTACCCGACGTTGTGGGAAGATCAGGACAAGTATCACGGGGGCTGGGAGCGCAAGAACGGCCACACCGACGAGCCGGCCGAGATCAAGCTGCGGCTGCATAGCCGGACCGGTGGCCTGAAGAACATCTTCGCCAACCCGTACCTGCCGACCGTCGACGACTACTACGAGCCGTGGACCTACGACTACGAGCACCTGTTCAGCGCGCCGGAGGGCGACGACCAGCCGACTGCGCGGGCCGTCTCGATGATCACCGGTAAGCCGATGGACACGATCGAGGCCGGCCCGAACTGGGACGACGACCTCGGCGGGTCGCCGGTCTACGCCGCCAACGACCCCAACATGGCGAAGCTCACCGACGTGCAGCGCGAGCAGCTGTCCGAGGTCGAGCGGCTGGTCTTCTTTTACCTGCCGCGCATCTGCAACCACTGCCTGAACCCCGGCTGCGTCGCCGCCTGCCCGGCCGGCGCGATCTACAAGCGTGGCGAGGATGGCATCGTCCTCGTCAGCCAGGAGAAATGCCGCGCCTGGCGGATGTGCATCTCCGGTTGCCCCTACAAGAAGGTCTATTACAACTGGAGCACCGGCAAGTCGGAGAAGTGCATCCTCTGCTTCCCGCGACTGGAGAGCGGCCAGCCGCCGGCCTGCTTCCACTCCTGTGTTGGCCGTATCCGCTACCTCGGCATCCTGCTCTATGACGCCGACCGTATCCAGGAGACGGCAACGCTGCCGGACGAAGAGTTGGTCGAGGCGCAGCGCGAGATGATCCAGGATCCGTTCGACCCGCAGGTCATCGCCGCCGCGCGAGCGAGCGGTGTGTCCGACGCGCTGATCGACGCTGCGCAGAAGTCGCCGGTCTACAAGTTCGTCAAGCTCTGGAAGCTCGCTCTGCCGCTGCACCCGGAGTTCCGCACGCTGCCGATGCTCTTCTATGTCCCGCCGATGATGCCGGTGCTGGCGAACGTCGAAAAGGGCGCATACAACGTTGCTGGCGCCGACCAGGAGGGGTTGGGCGCGATGCTCAGCTCGCTCGAACAGGCGCGGATGCCACTGCGCTACATGGCCAGCCTCTTCTCGGCCGGCAACGAGAAAGTCGTCGAGGAGGTCTACCGCAAGCTGATCGCGGTTCGCGTCTTCAAACGTGGGGAGACAGTAAAGGATTACTCGACCGATGAGGTGAAACAGGCGCTGGCCTCCGGTGGCACAACCGCCGAGGAGGTGGAGGCGATCTTCCGCCTGACGGCGCTGCCGACGTTCGACGAGCGCTTCGTTGTGCCGCCACTCGCCCGCGAGCAGGCGATCGAGCAGACCCTCGACCCGTTCAGCCATAAGCCAGCGGCAGGCTTCGGCTTCCGCGAGGCTCCGAAGCGGAGGTTCTAGCGTGAATGACGATGCCGGGCGACTCAGCCTGACGTATTTCGCCGACCTGCTGGAGTATCCGCGCGGCGACATCATCCGCGTCGCGGAAGAATGCGCGGCGCTGCTTTCGCCAGCGCTGCCAGAGGCCGCCGGCCCACTCCGCGATTTTGCCAATGGGATGACCGGTCTGCCGCGCGGGACGATCGAGGAGATCTACACCTCGACGTTTGACCTCGACCCGGTCTGCTACCTCTACGTCGGCTACCACGTCTTTGGCGAGACCTACAAGCGCAGCGTCTTTCTGGTGGCGCTCAAAGAGCGTTACCGCAATTGCGGCGTCGGTATCGACAGCGAGCTTGCCGACCACATCTCGGCAATGCTGCGCTACGTCGTCGCGGGCGACGACGCCGAAGATGTCGACGTCGTCGTCCGCGAGGCGTTGCTACCCGCGCTGCAACGAATGACCGGCCGGGCGAAGTCGGCCGGTCATGACGACGAGGGGGAATCGCCCCCTGTCGAGACGCCGGCCGGGGAGCGGCAGCTCTATCGGGGGCTGCTCGAGGCGCTGCGGTTGGTGCTGATGGAGATGGCCGGCATCGAAGATGAGTCCGAGATCGAGCTGGCCGCGCTGGCCCATCGGTCGCTGGCCCACTGAGAGGGGGCGTCATGTTCGATAGCGTGCTGTTCGCGACATTCCCTTACCTCGCGGTCATCGTGGCGGTCGGTGGCGGACTCTTTCGTTATTACCGCGATCGGTTCACCTACTCCAGCCAGTCGTCGCAGTTCCTGGAGACTCGCGCGCTCTTCTGGGGGTCGGTTACCTGGCACTATGGGATCATCCTGATCCTCGCCGCCCACGTGCTGGCGCTCTTGCTTCCTGGCCTCTGGGGGGCGCTGATCGCAAACCGGGTCTGGCTCTATGTCATGGAGGTGACTGGCCTGGCGCTCGCCTTGCTGACGATCTTCGGCATGGTGTTGTTGATCCAGCGAAGAATCCGCAAGCCACGGGTTTTCGCGGTGACGACCGGGATGGACTGGCTCCTCCTCGCCGCGTTGCTCACCCAGATCGTGCTGGGCTTCTGGGTCGCGCTCTTCTATCGCTGGGGGTCGGACTGGTATCTCCACACTGCCGTGCCGTGGCTGATTTCGCTGGCCAAGCTCCAGCCGAACATCACCTACGTCACCGTCCTTCCCTGGACAGTCAAGCTCCATATGCTGGGCGGGTTCCTCATCATCGCGCTCTTCCCGTTCACTCGCCTGGTGCATCTGGTGACGTTCCCGATCACCTACCTCTGGCGACCGTATCAGGTAGTGGTCTGGAACGTGCGCCAGCGGGCGGTGCGTTGATGTCACGAGGGGATGACGCCATGACGACCGACAGAAGGTTGGCGGAGCTGCTGATGGCCAGCGCCGAGCTTCACGCGCACCTCTGCCCGCGACAGGTGCTGGGTGTGCGGATGAGCCTGCTGGCCGGCGATCTGCTGGGCCTCGATCTGCCGCAACGAGACAAGCGACTGATTACGATCGTCGAGACCGATGGGTGCGCCGCCGATGGGGTCGCCGTCGCGGCTGGCTGCTGGGTTGGCCGGCGGACGCTGCGGGTCGAGGATTTCGGCAAGGTTGCCGCAACCTATGTCGACAGCAAGACGGGCTGCTCGGTTCGCATAACGCCACGGCAAGATGCCCGCCGCCTGGCCGGGCAGTACGCCCCGCCGACCGACGATCGCTGGTGGGCACAACTCATCGGCTATCAGCGGATGCCCAACGAGCTTCTGCTCGACTGGCGGTCGGTTGCCCTGCGCACCCCCGTTGAAGATCTGGTGAGTCGTCCGGGGCTGCGCGCTATCTGCGCCGTCTGTGGCGAGGAGGTCATGAACGAGCGGGAGGTCGAGCGCGACGGCCTGACGTTGTGCCGCGCTTGTGCCGGGCAGACGTATTACTCGAGCAGAGGGAGCGACGTCGCGAGTCTCGATGTCGTCGACACGCGCGCGGGGTCGCTCGCCTGGCGATGAGCGACGGCCGGTATCCGGCTGGACTCCGGCGGGCGACCGCGACGGTGGTGGCCGAGCTCCACCCCGGCTATTTCGCGTTGGTGATGGCGACAGGCATCGTCTCGATTGCGTTGCATCAGCACGGATTCGAGGCGCTCGCCCGTGTGCTGCTTGGATGCAACATCGCAGCCTGGGCTGCGCTCTGGCTGCTGACGCTGGCGCGCCTCGCGCGCTACCCTGCGCGCGTGTGGGCGGATGTGCTCGATCCCCAGCGGGCGCCGGGGTTCCTCACGATCGTTGCCGGGACGAGCGTGCTGGGGCGTCAGCTGGTGTTGATGACGAGAAGCCATACGCTGCCCTTTGCGCTCTGGGCAGCGAGCGGGGCGCTCTGGATCATTCTGCTCTACGGGTTCATCGCCAGCGTCATGCTCCGCGAGGAGCAGCCAGATATCGCACATAGCCTGCATGGCGGATGGCTGCTGGCCATCGTGGCGACCCAGGCGGTCTCGCTATTGGGGACGCGGGTCGTCGACCAGGCCGGCCGTGGCAGCGAGCTGCTGCTCTTCGGCATGCTCGCACTGTTTCTGCTCGGTTGCCTGCTCTACTTCTATATCGGGGGGGCGGTCTTCTTCCGTCTGCTGTTTCTCCGGCCAGTCGCCGCCGCGCTGACGCCGCTCTACTGGATCGCGATGGGCGCAGCCGCGATTACCGTTGTGGCCGGCGCGACGCTGATCGAGAGCGTAGCCGAGTGGCGCATCCTCCCACCGATCCTGCCGTTTCTGATTGGCATGACCCTGTTATTCTGGGCTATTGGCACCTGGTGGATCCCGCTGCTCGTCATCCTCGGTGTCTGGCGGCATGTCCTCCGGCGGCATCCGGTGGTCTACGAGCCGCAGTATTGGGGCATGGTCTTCCCGCTCGGCATGTATGCCGTTGCAACGCACGAGGTGTCGGTGGTGCTGGGCCTGCCGGCGCTGGATTCGTTGTCATCTGCGTTCGCATTCGTTGCGCTACTGGCATGGGCAGGCATTCTCGCCGGCATGGCGCGTCGGGTTGCAGACCGGCTTGCAGCAGCAACCCGCCCAGGACCGGAAGCATCCCCCGTCGAGAAGCGCTAAGTCATACGCCCGAGCGTAGCGATCGTTCGCCGCGATTGTGGCTGGTATGGTTGGATCCGGGATCCGATTGACTTCGTCGCGGGGAACAGTCCATGCGCTCACGCTATCGACATCTGGCTATGTCCGCGTTCGCCGTCGCGCTGGCGCTGGCTATGGCCACGCCGGTGCTGGCAGCGCCGCGCTTTACGGAAACGGCGCTGCGCAACGGCTCGTCTCCCTCGGCGTCCGTCGCGACGCGAGGCAGTGGCGTTCGGTTGCTGACTGCCTACTACACCCAGCGCGACGGTTCGATCTATGCCGATAGCAACTGCGGGATCGCCGCGATTGCGATGTCGATGGCGGCCTTCGGCCATGTCGAGCCGCTGCTGCCGCTGCGTGAATCGGTCAACGCGTTGACCGGCGACTGGCATCCGGATAGCGGCCTCGACTGGTCTTCCCTGATCGCGGCGCTCCAGCTGCGCGGCTTCGTGGCCGACGGGCCGTACGCTGGCGGCAGCTACCGGAGCTGGACCGTCGAGGAGATGCTGGCCGAGACGCGGGCCGGCCGGCCGGTGATCGCTCTCACCCACCAGCGCTCGCTCCCTGGCCATGCCGATATCGACTACGACGGCGACCACTACGTCGTCTTCCTCGGCGCGACCGACGACGGACGTGTCGTCTATCACGACTCAGCCCTCCCCGGCGGCGAGGGCGCCTACCGCACCACCGACCGGGCGACGTTCGAGTACGCCTGGTCGCACACCTGGATCGGCCAGAACAACACGGCCATGGCGGTGTACCAGCCGTAGGGCCATCACCCCCCGCCCCTCTCCCAACCTTAGGAGAGGGGGAACGTGGGGAGTGACCTCTCGAGCAACCTTATTCGAGTCGCGGCCTACAGCTTCTCGCCCCGGGTGATCGGCGTCGGGACGACCCACTCGTCGCCGCGCTCGGTGGTGATGTATTCCGGCCACTTGAGGTCGTGGGGCGGGACGATATCCTTCGGCAGCAGCGGACCGACCCAGTGCTTCCCGCCGACCCCGCCGCCGGTGCGCTCGACGAACTCCGCCTTCGCCTTCGCCAGCTCGTCCTCCTTCGTCGCCAGGTCGAGGAGCGTCGCGGCGATCGTCTGGCCGGCGACGAACATGCCGGGGTCCATGATCTCCGGCCGACCGCCCATCGCGAGATACGTCCAGGCCGGATACTGATATCCAGCGGATGGCGGGCGCAGGCGCGGGCGGGCGGTCAGCAGCCGCACCGATGGCGCGTGCCACATGTATTCGACATAATCGTCAGCGCCGATAAACTGTTGCCACGGCGGAAGTTGCGAGCGGTAGTCCTGTGGCGGCAGGAGCTGGCTGACGTCGGGCGGGAAGGGGTTGTCCATCTGCGCGAGGCCGAGGTTCTTCTGGATTTCGCGGCCGAACGCCCGGGCGCTCTCGTCGTACTCGGGCGGTCCGACCTGGGCGAGGTTGCGCCAGGTGAGGTCGGCCATCGCCTGATTCGGCAGCGCGACGCGCGTCTTCGACACCCAGCGCACCGACACCTCGCAGCCGGTGACGGCGGCGGCGTGGCGG
>CALMXF010000207.1 GCA_937870985.1 uncultured Chloroflexota bacterium | reverse complement strand
AGGCGGCGCGACCGCTCCGACAGGTGGGGCGGCGACCGAGGGCGGGATGCTGAGAGTCATCCTCGACCAGAACGACTTGCCGACGATGGACCCACACATGCACAACCTGCGCACAGGCATTATCTTCTTCTACCATACCCACGATAATCTCGGCGTCCGCAACCGCGAGACGAACCAGATCGAGCCCTGGCTGGCGGAGAGCTGGGAGAACATCGAGCCGACCGTCTGGGAGATGAAGCTGCGGTCGGACGTCAAGTTCCACAACGGTGATCCGTTCACCGCCGCGACCGTCAAGTGGAACTGGGATCGCGTCACCAACCCGGACCAGAAGAGCCAGCAGATGGGTAACCACTCCCAGATCGCCGGGGTCGACATCGTCGACGACTACACAGTCCATGTGAAGACGAAAGCCCCATACCCGATCTTCACCGAGCGGCTGCAGAACTTCCAGATGATCCCCGAGAAGCTGGCTCAGGAGAAGGGTGATGCGTGGCTGGCCGAGAACCCCGTTGGCTCGGGGCCATACAAGTTCGTCGAGTGGAAGCATGGACAATCGATCACACTCACCCGAAACGATGATTACTGGAACAAGGACGTCAGAGCGCCATACAAGGACCTGACTATCCGCTTCGTCCCGGGCGTCCCGACCCAGCTAGCTGAGCTCCTGGCCGGCAACGTCGATATCATTCGCGTTGTTCCCTACGACCAGATGAAGGCAGTCGAGGATTCCGGAGTGGCGATGCCGATCACCCAGGCGATCCTGCGCGTCGGCTACACCCGGCTGGACGCGATGGGCCGTTCTGGCCCGAATCCGTTCCAGGATGTGAAGGTGCGCCACGCCGCCAATCACGCCTGCGATATTCAGGGGTATATCGATACCCTCCAGCCTGGCGGTGACCGAACGCCGGCCATGCTCAACCCGAAGCACTTCGGCTTCGACCCGTCGATCGAGCCACACGACTATAACCCCGACAAGGCCAAGCAACTGTTGACCGAGGCCGGCCATCCGGACGGCATCGATGTCAAATGGGTTCGTGGCCCATCCTCAATGCCAAACCAGGATCAGGTCGACCAGGCAATGCAGCGAGATCTGGCGGCCGTCGGCATCCGGTGCGAATTCGAGACGCTGAGTGACGGTAACGTCTTCACCACTCGGCACAACGAGGGCAAGGCGGGGCCGATGCACTCGTACAACTGGGGCTCGTATTCCGTCTTCGACGCGGATGGCATCTACTGGGACCAGCTGCACACCGGTTCGATTTTCACCTACTACAGCAACCCCGAGCTTGACGCGCTCCTCGACGAAGGCCGCAGCTCGCTCGATCAGGATCACCGCAAGGAGGTCTACTCGAAGGCGCAGCGGATCGTCCGTGACGAAGCGCCGGTGATCTTCATGTGGGGATTCCATTCCGTCTGGGGTGTCAGCAACAAGATCGACTGGAAGCCACGTCCAGACGAAATCGACATGTACTTCACCGCCAAGCCGAAGGCGTAACCCGTCAGCAGCGGTAGTGACCGGCGCCTGATCGACGTATCAGGCGTCGGCCATCACCCGAGAGGCCATCACTCATGGGCTCGTACGTCATGCACCGCGTGCTGCAGATGCTCATTGCAGTCTTCGGCATTTCGGTGATCGTGTTCATCATCACCAACATGATCGGCGACCCGGTCAACGTCCTGCTCCCGCCGGAAACTCCCTACGAGCAGCGCGAGATCTATCGCGAGCAGATGGGGTTCAACCGGCCGTTGATCGTTCAGTATGCGGACTTCTTCTCAAGCGCTGTTCGCGGCGACTTCGGCAAGTCATTCCGCGCCGAGCGGCCGGCCCTGTCGATCGTCATGGAGCGGATGCCGGCTACGTTGCTGCTGACCGTCTCGGGGACGATCGTAGCGACGATCATTGCCATCCCGATGGGTATCCTCTCCGCGTACAAGCGGCATACGATCTGGGACAACATCTCGACACTCTTCGTCGTCGCCGGCCAGGCGATGCCGATCTTCTGGCTGGGCCTGATGCTGATCATCATCTTCGGGGTCAACCTGAAGTGGTTGCCTCCCTCCGGGTATGGGGAGATGGGGATAGACCGGCTCAAGCACCTGATTCTGCCGACGATCGTGCTCGGCGTTTTTCTGGCGCCGGTTACCGAGCGGCTGGTGCGATCTGGCATGCTCGACGCTCTCACGCAGGATTACGTCCGCACGGCGCGGGCGAAGGGCCTGAATGAGCGGGTCGTTCTCAGCCGCCACGCCTTCCGCAACACGATGATCCCAGTTATCACCGTCCTGGGGTTGCAGTTCGGGCAGCTCCTCGGCGGCGCAGTCATCACCGAGACAGTCTTCGCCTGGCCGGGAGTCGGCCTGCTCGCGATCGATTCAATCCGCAACGCGGACTTTCCGGTGACCCAGGCGGCAGTCGTGACACTGGCGGTGATCATCAGCCTGGTCAACCTGCTGGTTGACCTTGTTGTCGGCATGATCGACCCGCGTATCCGTCCGTCATAGCCGCGAGCATCATCGCGGGCTCCGGCTGCCGGGCATGCCCGATCGGCGACCGCAGGGAGGATTCATGGCATCTGTTGGTTCCACGACGCCGGAGATGGTCGAGTCCGCATTCTCACCGCAGCGGACCCGACGCCGGACGTTGCGCTCCGTCCTGAAGGCCGCCTGGAAGCTGCGCATGTCGGTCGCTGGGGGACTTGTCCTGTTGATCCTGATCGCCATCGCCATTGCGGCGCCGATTCTGACTCCGTACAGCCCGGAGGAGGGGCGCATCGCTAACCGGCTCCAGCCGCCGGTCTGGCAGGGTGGCTCATGGTCGCACCCGCTTGGGACCGATGGCATCGGCCGCGACTACGCTACCCGGCTGGCGTATGGGGCACGCGTTGCGCTGACGGTCGGGCTGCTTGCGACGCTGCTTTCTGGCGCGATCGGAATTGCGCTCGGTGTGCTGGCCGGCTTCTTCGGCGGCCGGATCGACGCTGTCATCTCGACGCTGGTGAATATCATGATGACGTTTCCGTTCATCCTGCTGGCGTTAGCGGTGATCTCCGTCCTCGGAGCGAGCTTCCTGAATGTCGTGATTGTGCTGGGGGTCGGAGCCTGGCCGATCTATACCCGCGTAGTGAAGTTCGAGGTTGAGCGGATCAAGTCGCTGGACTATATCCAGGCCGGCCACGTGCTCGGAGTGAGCAATCTGCGGCTGATGACCCGCCACATCCTGCCGAACCTGGTCAACGCGATCATCGTCATCGGCACCGTCCAGGTCGCCCGGCTGATCATCTCCGAAGCGTTTCTCAGCTTCCTGGGTCTCGGCATTCAGCCGCCGACGCCGAGCTGGGGCTATATGCTCCAGGAATCGCAGGCATTCATGTTCTCCTGGAGCGACCTCTGGCTGCCGACCCTGCCGGGGCTGGCAATCTTCATCACCGCGCTGTCGATCAACTTCGTCGGCGACGGACTGCGCGACGTGATGGATCCCCACCAGCGCGCCGCGCTGTAATCTGTCGTGACGCCGCGGGAGTCCGACAGGGTACACGCGCGTTGGTCGCGCCCGACGAATGACGCTGATCACCGTACTGAGTA
>CALMXF010000206.1 GCA_937870985.1 uncultured Chloroflexota bacterium | reverse complement strand
TATCGCACGTCGGGCGAGGAGGGGGTCGGCCTGTTCCGCGACAATCCGGTCGATTCGGTGCAGAACACGACCACTGCGATCCGCGAATGGATCGGGCTCGTCGCCTACCGCTTGCGCCGGCGCAGCCTGCTACTCGGCGCGGCGATGCTGATGGCCGCCACCGGCGTTGCCTTCGCAACGGTGCACTCCTTCTGGCCGCTTGTGCTGGTCGCCTTCCTCGGCACGCTCAACCCCTCGGCTGGCGATGTCAGCGTCTTCCTGCCGCTGGAGCAGACGCTTCTGCCGCAGACTGTCGACGACCGCGAGCGCACATCCCTCTTCGCCCGCTACGGACTGGTCGCCTCGCTGACTGGCGCGGTCGGTGCGCTTGCGGCCGGAACTCCGGCGCTGATCGCGCGTGAATCATCGCTCTCGCTCCGTCAGGCGCTGGAGGGGATGTTTCTCGTCTACGCCGTCATCGCGCTCGTGGCAATGGCGTTCTACCGCCATCTCTCCCCGGCGATCGAGCCGCCGGCCGATCAGCCGCCGGTCCCGCTGCGCGAGTCGAAGCGCATCGTCTATACCCTGGCCGCGCTCTTCAGCCTCGACACCTTCGGCAGCGGCTTCGTTGTGCAGTCGCTGCTGGCGCTCTGGCTGTTCCAACGCTTCGATCTGTCGATCGCGACGACCGCAACGATCTTCTTCTGGACGGGGCTGTTCTCGGCGGTGTCCTATCCGGTTGCCGCCTGGCTCTCGCGGCGGATAGGGCTGGTGAACACGATGGTCTTCAGCCATCTGCCGGCCAATATCTTCCTCATCCTCGTGCCGTTCATGCCCAGCCTCGGCCTGGCGATCGCGCTACTCCTGGCCCGCAGCCTGCTGTCGCAGATGGATGTGCCGACGCGTAACTCCTACGTCATGGCGGTCGTGACGCCGGCCGAACGGCCGGCAGCCGCCAGCGTGACGGCAGTGCCGCGCAGCCTGGCTTCATCCGCCAGCCCGCTAATCTCCGGCTGGCTGCTTTCGATCTCGCCGTTCGGCTGGCCACTGGTTATCGCCGGCTCGCTCAAGGCCACCTACGACCTGCTGCTGCTGGCGATGTTCAAGTCCGTCCGCCCTCCCGAGGAGCGCTGACGGACGGGGTGGCGCGGTAGCAGCGCCTCGTGCCCTGCCGTCCTTCGCCTTCGGCTGGGATCGGCAGACTGCCCCTTCCCCCTGTCATGTTGAGTGGGCTGTCAACGCCAAAGTGGCACATACGTGGGCGCGGCAGCCACGCCCGTGGCCTGTCATCTTGAGCCGCAGCGAAAGATCTCTCCTGCGTTGGACTGTCACATGCCTGGGGGAGATCTTTCGGTTGCGACCTCAAGATGCCAGAGGGAGGGGCAGGCTGCCGATCGGACAGTCTGACGTTGACAACCCGCTCAGTGGACTGTCAACGCCAAAGTGGCACATACGTGGGCGCGGCAGCCACGCCCGTGGCCTGTCATCTTGAGCGCGCACGCGAAGAATCTCTCCTGCGTTGGCTGGCATCGAACGGGTGGGAGATCTTTCGCTGAGGCTCAAGATGACAGGATAAACGGCACGCTACCGATCGGACAGTCTGACATTGACAGCCCACTCAGGATGACAGGACACGGGCGTGGCTGCCGGCCCGGACAGATACGCGCTGACGGACGATTCGGGATGACGGAGAACGAGGCTGGCTGCTGGACTCACGACCCCGGCGGGCCGACACGGATCGCTCGCGGGCGGCCACGGATGACGACCGTGATCCCGCCGATCAGCAGCAGCGCAATCCCGACCGCAACCCATGGCTGCCGCTTCGGGACGGTCCGGTCGAGGTGCGCGAGCATGTCCGCCGACTCGTCGAGCGGCGCAGTCCCCGTGCAGGCGTCGGTGTAGATGCGCGGGGTCTCATCGACACGGACGCCGTAGACGAGGTAGTCGATGCCCGACTGGAAACGGACCGGGTAGATCCCCGATGAGACCGTCACCTGCGCGGGAGCGAGCACTTCGCCCTTCCAGACGCGGTCAACTGACATCGTCGTGTTCCACGGTGGCGGCTTGCTCAGATCGTCGGTCGAGATGACGCGGCCGCTGAAGATGACGCCGGCGTTGTCATAGGCTACGTCGGGCGTGTGAATACGGCAGATCGCTTTCGCCTGCCCGGGCAGCGCAAGCGTTGTAGCGACGACGATCAGCAGACCGGCGATTCTCCACATCGATGTCACCTCCGCTCGCGATGGTGTGGCCGCGACGCACTGCCTGGCGATAGAACCAGACCCCCCGCCCTGGTCGGACGGGGGGCCGGGAAAAGGGGGTAGGGGGTGGAATTAGCGGATCAGGCCGGACTGGCTGGGCTGGAGTGCCATCTGCTGGAGCCGGGCCACGCGCTCTTCCGTCGGCGGGTGCGTGCTGAATAGCTTGCTGACGTTTACCCCCGCCACCGGATTGACGATATACAAGTGCTGGGTCGCCGGGCTGGCCTTCGCCATCGGCCGGCGCTGAACGCCGTATTGCAGCTTCTCCAGCGCGCTGGCCAGCGGCAGCGGGTCGCCGAGGATCCGCGCGCCGGTCGCGTCGGCCGAGAACTCGCGCGAGCGCGAGATGGCCAACTGAATGATCATTGCCGCGATCGGGGCCAGGATTGCTAGCGCCAGCATGCCGACGACATTGCCGCCCTCTTCGCTATTGCGACCGAAGCCGCCGAAGATGGCGCCCCACTTCAGCATGCTGGCGATCCAGGTGATCGCGCCGGCCACCGTCGCAACGACGGCGCTGATGAGGGTGTCACGGTTGCGGATGTGGGCCAGCTCGTGAGCGAGCACGCCGGCCAGCTCGTCCTTGTTCAGCAGGTGCTGGATACCGGTCGTGACCGCGACAGCCGCGTGTTCGGGATTGCGCCCCGTCGCGAAGGCGTTCGGACTCTCGTTCTCGATGATGTAGACGCGCGGCTTCGGCAGGCGGGCCAGCATCGCCAGATGCTCGATCATACTGTGTAGCTCGGGCGCTTCCTCCGGGCTGACCTCGCGCGCGCCGGCCATGCGCAGCGCCAGCTTGTCGGAGAACCACCAGGCGCCCATGTTCATCACCAGCGCGATCAGCAGGAAAACCGCCGCGCCGCCAGCGCCGCCGACATACTGGCCGATCAGCACCAGCAGCATTGTCAGGGTAGTGAGCAGCCCGACAGTCTTGATCGTGTTTCCGGTCGTCATGGCCGGAGGCCCTCCATGGGTACAAATTCAGATCCAGCCAGTATCCAGATGCCGGCTAGATCTATCATGCGCCCACAGCATGACAGACGCATGAAGGAGGCGTGAAGGGATCGGGACTGTCGAGACGCGGGAGGTGAGACGCGATATTGCAGTCTTCTGTATCCGCTCGTTCCGTTACTCAGCACACAATGCCGGTGGCCACTCCGCGCTATGCTACTGTCGCCGTCTATCGGAGTTGGGCGCGCAGGCGCCTTCATCGGGAGGGGACACGTGGCGACGCAGACCATCCATCCGGACATGCAGCCGCTGCTCGACGCGCGCGAGCAGGCAGATGCCCTCGTTGGCCCGCAAGGCGAGACGCCCGAGGACGCCCGCCGCTGGTGGCGCGT
>CALMXF010000205.1 GCA_937870985.1 uncultured Chloroflexota bacterium | reverse complement strand
GGCCGGCAGCCTGGTGATCCGGCTGCTGCCGCCGCTGGTCATCGGCGAAGAGCAGATCGACCGGGCTGTCGCCGCGCTCGGCGAGACGCTGGATGCGCTCGGCGGCTGATGACGCAGCCGGCAGCCAACAGCAATGCCGCGCGTCGAGTACCATACGCATCTATCGAGTTCCGATTCACGATCAGGGATGGCCAGGTCATGGCTGTCCCTGTTGTGTCCCGTTTGTGGGCTATTGAGCGATACAGGGGTGTGAGAGCGTGGATATTACCTATGTGGTCGTGTTCACGATCGTCGCCGGCTCGCGATTCATCGTGCCGTTGTTCATCCCTCGGTTCCCGCTGCCGGCCACGCTTGCCGCCCTGGTGATCGACGCCGTCGACAAGTCGATCTTCCAGATCTTCACCGACGCCGATCTCGAGGGCTACCAGTCCTACGACAAGGCGCTCGACGTCTACTACCTGGCGATCGCCTATATCGCCACAATGCGCAACTGGACGAATGTCTACGCATACAAGACCAGCCGATTCCTCTGGTACTACCGGCTGGCCGGCTCGACGCTCTTCGAGCTGACCGGCTGGCGAGCGCTGCTGCTGATCTTCCCGAATGCGTTCGAGTACTTCTTCCTGTATGTCGAAGGCGTGCGGACACGATGGAGCATGCGCCGGCTGACGAAGAAGCACATCCTCGGGGCGGCGGCCTTCATCTGGATCGTCATCAAGCTGCCGCAGGAGGCGTGGATCCACCTGTTCCAGCTGGACGTCACCGACGCATTCAAGGAGCATATCCTGGGGTCGTCGCTCGACGAGAGCTGGGGCACGGCAATCGGCAACAGCCTCTGGATCTTCCCAGTGCTGATCGCGCTCGGCGTCGCGTTGTGGTTCGTCATCCGGCGTGTTTCCGCCCAGCTGCCGACCGGAGACTGGCCGGCCACATATGACTCGGACGCGCATGCGGATAACCAGATTGCGATCCCGCTGAAGCCGGCCGCCGACCGGCACTGGCGCGAGGGGCTGGCGGAAAAGGTTGTGCTGGTCGGCTTGCTGGGCGTCATCTTCGCGCAGATGCTGCCGAACGTCCACGTCGGCGCGTTGCAGATGCTGATTGGCGTCGGCGCGGTCGTCGTCGCGAATGCGGCGGTCAGCCACTGGCTGGCCGCACGCGGGACGAACTGGCGCTCTTCGGCGACACAGTTCCTCGCCTTGGCGGCGATCAATGTCGGTCTGGGCGTGCTCTACATGGTGATCACGCCCTCGTTCGGAGCGGATCTCGGGCGGGCCGGTCTGCTGTTCTTCGGCCTGTTGCTGACGACGCTTATCACGCTCTACGACCGGTATCGGCCGATCATCGATGCGCGGATGGCGGCTGAAGCAGCGGCTACTGCGTCTCGACCTGCGTCCGGGCCGGCAGCGCGCGCCTGACGAGTGCGACTGGCGACCAGCGGAGCTCGCCAGTCGGCTCGACGCCGCGCCAGCGCTGGATGCGCTCGACGAGCTTCGGGATATCCATGCGGAACAGCAGGAAGACGCCGATCGTGCTTGCGACCTGCGTCGCGATGATCAGCGAGCCGGCGCCGGAGAGCGAGAACAGGTCGCCAAACGAGGTCACCGTCGTCTCGGCCGCCAACAGCGCGCCGAAGTAGATGCCAGCGCGGGCGACACCGTAGACGACCGCGCCCGGCAGGAGCGGGATTCGCGCGATCCCGGCGGCCATGAAGAGCATCGCCTTGGGGATCGGGCCGAAGGCGAACATCGCCAGGGCCGGCAGATTGAGCTTCGTGTTCTGGCGGATCATCTCAGCGTAGCGTTGGGCGTCGGCGCGCTGCCGGGCGGGGATAATGCGCTCGCCGAGCCAGCGGCTGGCCAGGGCAAGGATGATGCGACCGAAGGTCGAGCCGACTGCGCCGACGATGGCGACCGGCAGGATCGGCAGGTTGTAGTGGACACTGAACCAGGCCAGTACTCCCCAGGTGGGCGGAGCAAGCACCGGGGTCACGTTGCAGAGCGCCGCGAGCGCCGCCACCAGTAGCCAGATCCAGAGGTCGCCTGGGAGCATCGCGGGGCCGCCTTCCGATTGCCGGCCGTCGCCAGCGCCACACGGGCGTTACCCCCGCGTCTATAACAATGCGCGCGGCGTCGGATCGTTATGCCTCACGCCGATCGACACTGGCCCGGCTAACGCGTGCGCGACAAGGGCGCAGCGCCATGGTCAGGAGTTCGGGATGTGGAGGATCATCCGGGCGACGGTGAAGTAGATCACCAGTCCGGTGCCGTCCACCAGCGTCGTGATGAATGGCGCTGAGACCACGGCAGGGTCGATCTTCAGCTGGCGCAGGGTCAGCGGTAGCACCGCCGCGACGAGCGCCGACCAGAGGACGATCAGCACAACGGTGATGCCGACGACCATGCCCATATCGACGCCGACATGCAGCGTCATCGCGCGGCCGAAGGTCACGACCGACAGCACCGCGGCGAGCATGATCGCGGTCAGAACCTCCTTGCGGACGATGCGGAACAGATCGCGAATCCGCACCTGGCCAAGGCCCATCGCCCGGACGAGCGTGGTGACCGTCTGCGAGCCGACGTTGCCGCCGGTGCCGATCAGCAGCGGGATGAAGAAGGCGAGCGCGACGGCGTTGGACAGCTCGTGCTCGAAGTGGCGCAGGACGGTGCCGGTGTAGGCCTCGGCGACGAACAGCGCCAGCAACCACGGAACACGCCGGCGAAAGAGGAGGAACGGCGTCGCGCGCAGGTACGGCTCTTCCAGTGGCTGCGAGCCGCCGAGCCGCTCAATGTCCTCCGTCGCCTCCTGTTCGAGGATATCGGCGACATCGTCGGCGGTGATAATGCCGAGCAGCCGGCCTTCGCTATCAACAACCGGCAGGGCCAGCAGATCGTGCTCGTTGAGTAGTTGCGCGGCCTCCTCCTGGTCGGCGGTGACAAGGATCGTGTAAACGTCCTCGATCATCAGGTCCCGGACGCGCGAATCCGGCCGGGTCAGGACGAGGTTGCGCAGCGAGAGGACGCCCAGCAGGCGCTCGTCCTCCTCCTGCACATAGATGTAGTTGATCGTCTCGGCCTCCTCGGCGACACGACGCAGGGCGACGACGGCCTGGTCGGCGCGCAGCTCGGGGCTGACCGAGACGTAGGCGGGAGTCATCCGGCCGCCGGCGGTGTCGGGCGGGTAGGCCAGCAGCTCGCGCAGCTCCTCGGCCTCCAGTGGCTCCATCGCGACCATGATCTGGCTGGCGGTGGCCGGGACGATCTCGCCGACGACATCAGCGGCCTCGTCGGGCTCCATCGCCTCCAGCACGTCAGCGGCGTGGGCGAGGGGGAGACGCTCC
>CALMXF010000204.1 GCA_937870985.1 uncultured Chloroflexota bacterium | reverse complement strand
CTTCCGAGTCCCGACGAAACAGCGATCGAAGCCGCGCGCCGAGCGACCCCAGCAGGTCGTCCCAATCAAGGATCGACTCGCGCTCCTCCTCGACCGCGACTCGCTCGCGACGGCGTCGGCGAAAGACGAACTTCGTCAGCAACGTGAAGAGCGCAAGCAGCACGAGCGCCGCGACAAGATACCGGATCGGGTCCGGCACCTGGAACGCTCGGCCGCCCAGTTGATCGAGCTCGCCTCGCTGATCGGTGAGACCTGGCGTGGCGACCGTCCGGGAGATCGGGTCGCGGGTGCCGATCAGCCAGACGATCGGCGTCAGGATGATATAGGCGAGCGCTGCCATGATCAGGATAATCGCCTGGAACACGAGGTTGAGGATAAACAGGAGGGGTGAAAGCATCCAGAGGACGGTATCGAGAAACTGACGAGAGAAGATTCCTGCGCCGACAATAGCAATCGCCAGGATGGTGAGGATCGGCGCGACGAAGGTCGCCAACCAGCGCGGACCGAGTGGCGAGCTGGTGCGAAATCCCTCGAGCTTCAGTCTGGCTATGCCAATAGCCGCCAGCGCGCAGACGTAGAATGTGACCGTTGCAGCGCTGAGCCGCTGATGAATCTCATCACCGGTGTCGGATGCCAAAAGGATAACGATCATCAGCAGCGCGAGGATCGCGCTGCCAGCGCGGAGTGTCAGATAGGCGCTATCGACGGATGGCAACTCGCGCGTTCGCCCGCGCCACCACGCAAAGGCAACAAGCGCGACGATGCCCCAGACCGGCCGAACTGCATCATTGTCGAGCAACGCGAGAGCGCGGATCATCTCTCGCAGCCAGCCGATATCCCAGACAGCGATGCCCGGGAACGCGCCCGACTTGACGGAGACGAGCAGCGTCACGACGATCGCGCCGCCCATCATCGTCTCGTAGCGAACATCCCAGACGCGCCATTCATCGAGCACCCGTGGGACGAGATACGCCGTGAGCATGACAAATGCGACGATCCAGGCAGGGAGAACGTGCGCAGCCGGCGATCTGTCGCTGAGAAACAGGCCGGTCACAAGGTAGATGAGCGCTGATTCGGCCAGGACGAGGAAGACGCCGAGCAGCTCAAGCCGCCAGTCGAGCGAACGAACGAGATCTCCGATACTGGCAGGTGTCAGCCGTTGCTCCGGCGCCGGCGTAGATTGATCGCTCATGACGCGTCGCGCTGTCGCTCGATCAGCCCGGCAAGGGCGACCGGGTTCATCTGAATCGCGTAGCGACGACGTTGATTACGCGGAGTGCCGATGCCGGCCGAATCCAGCTGATAGACCAACAGCCCACGAATCGCTGGAACCTCGACCTCATCGATCGTAACGAGGACGACTCGATGGCCGGCCTGGTGCAGGTTGACGAGCACGGCCGCAGTCGCGTCGGTCACCAGCGCAGTGACAATGACGACAGTGCTTCCCATCGGAAAGCGCGATGTCTCTGCGCGAAGGAGCCGCGCGAAGTTGATCGACGCGATCGGCGAGAGCTTGGCGAGTCCGGCGAGGATCTCGACACGCTGGCTCGGGCTACGACTCGGCCGAACCCGCATCGGCTGGTCCGACCCGCCACTGACCCCGTTCGCGTAGACACCGACTGTTTGGCGCGCGTCGAGCGCATGGATCGCCAATGACGCGGCAACGGTGATTGCGTCTTCGGCCCGCTCGTAGTCGACGCCCTCCCAGTAATGCTCGAACGTATCAAGATTGAGGAAGACGCCGAAATGGATCGTGGTTGACGGCTCGAACACCTTCGCCTGAAGAGCGCCGACTCGCGCCGTTGCCTTCCAGTGAACGTGACGAATCGAGTCCTCGGGGCGATAGTCACGCACGCCGACAATCCGCGACGGATCGGTCACCATCTGACGCCGAATACGCTGGTCTCCGAAGAGATGGCGCGGAGGGATGCCGATCTCCTCCAGTGGCACGACCCGCGGATAGACGAGCAGCGATGCGAAGTTGTCGAGCGCGAGCGTGGAGGTGAAAAAGCCGAAGAGATCGCCGGAACGGATCTCGGTTGGCCCGAACACAAACTGCCCACGAACCGGACAGTGGACGTGGAACGTCCAGCTGACACGCTCATACCAGCGCATCGCAGTTGTGATCTGAAGGACATCACGGCCGGGAATGCCGCTCGGCACACTTGGCTGCTCCATGATCCGCAGATCATTCGGGAGCTGATCGTGGATTTCCAGGAAAGCGAGAGGGAGCAGCTTGCGATTGACAACGCTGACGCGAAAGACGGCATCCTCGCCGGGGAAGAGTCGCCGTGTCTCCAGTGTGCGAGTGACGATAACGCCGTTGAGTGACAACCGCGCCCAAAGCCACGCTCCGCCGGCCGTGATGAGCGTCAGCAGACCAAGAAGGGTCGGAGCCCGTTCGCGCAGCGCCATCCCCAGCAGGATGAGCGCGCCCGCCGTCCACAGCCAGAAGCTACTGAAGAAGAGTGTCCGAGCTCGGCCGACTCTTGCCGGGCCATCATCTCCGCCACCAGCGAACCGCTCAGGCAAGCTCGACAGGAACGCGGAGGGATTCCAGGATCTCATCGAGGATGCCTGACGCTGACCGACCGCGCAGTCGCGCGTCCGGCGAAAGTAGCAGCCGATGGTTCAGCACCGGCAGGACAACAGCCTTGACGTCGTCCGGCGTCGCGTACGCGCGACCGCGCAGAGCAGCCATCGCCTGGGAGGCGCGATACAGCGCCAAAGTCCCACGCGGGCTGACTCCCAGCTCGATCGCGTCGTGCTCGCGGGTGGCGCGGACGAGCGCAACGATGTAGGAACGCAGCTCTTGTTCGACATGGATATCGCGGACCAGACGCGCTGCGTCGGCCAGCTCATCGCTAGTGGCGACCGGTTGGAGCGCCGCGAGTGGGTGCTCGTGCTGTAGCCGGACGAGCATCTCGTCCTCCTGATCGGCGTCGGGATAGCCGACGGTGAGGCGGAGGAGAAAGCGGTCGAGCTGTGCTTCGGGCAGTGGAAAGGTTCCCTCAAGCTCGATCGGATTCTCCGTCGCTAGCACGAGGAACGGGTGCGGCAGCGGCATCGTCTCGCCGTCGATCGTGACCGTGCGTTCTTCCATCGCCTCCAGCAGAGCCGACTGTGTGCGGGGCGTCGCGCGGTTAATCTCATCGGCAAGGAGGATGTTGGTAAAGACGGGACCCGCGCGAAAGACGAAGTCGCCGAGCTTCTGGTTGAAGTAGCTCAGACCGGAAATGTCCGATGGCAGTAGATCGGGGGTGAACTGCACTCGACGCAGCTCGCCACCGATGGACCTGGCGACGGCCCGCGCCAGTGTCGTCTTGCCGACACCGGGGACATCCTCAAGCAGAACATGGCCTTCGCAAAGCAGCGCGACGAGCACAAGCTCACTGACATCGCGCTTCCCGACGATGACTCGATCGACGTTGTCGATGATGCGCCGGCCGAAGTCGGCGACATTTCCGGGATAGCTCATTTCACCTGAATTCGTCATTGCTCGGGGTGCGTCAACGGCCACCGACGTATTGCTCCACACTATATCATCACCTTCGACGCCTCCTCATCTGGGGGTCCTCTGGCCATCCGACGCACGAAGCGGCGCGGTCGAAACGAGATACGGTCCGTCGATGACGATGTGGGTTGCGACAATACTCGCGCAGGCCGGCCAGCGCACCGGTGACAACAGAGAGCCCTTTGGCCTCATCGGCGAGATCGATACATACTCGCTGGCTGCTGGCGTGGTGTTCATGTTGATCATCACGTTGGTAGCGATGTGGCTGTCACAACGAAGCCCGAAGAGGGAGAACATTACTGGCGCATCGAACCAGGATGGTGACCGCTACGCCACCATCTTTGAAAGCGCCAACGAAGGAATCGTCGTGCTCGACGCTGATGGCGTCGTAACGGAGATCAACCCGGCCGCATGTCGGCTGTTCGATACTCAGCCCGACGACACCGTCGGCACGCCAGCCACGGATCTGGGGCTTCTGAGCCACACGGAGATCCGCCTGCTGCCAAACCTCCACCGCCAGGAGACTCCACAGCCGGTCGTCCGTCAGCTTGGCGAGCGGGTGATCAGCACAATTGTCAGCCCACTCCGAGCAGGCGAGGGCAAGCGGCGGCGGGCCGGGTCGGTCTGGCTCTTGCGCGACGTAACCGAGATTGTTCGAATGGATGAGACGCGGAACGAGTTCATATCGGTAGTCTCCCACGAGTTGCGGACACCGATGACCGCGATCAAGGGCTTTACCGACCTGATTCTGGACGGCGATGCCGGCCGCGTCAGCGACCAGCAACGAGAGCTACTCGCGATCGTCCAGGCGAACGCCGATCGACTCGTCGATCTGGTCAACGACATGCTTGACATCTCGCGGATCGAGTCTGGTCGCATTCAGCTCGACCAGACGGCGGTCGATCTGGCCAAGGCAATCCAGTCTGAAATTGCCAGCCTGCGACCGATGCTCGACGCGAAACAGCAACACATCCAGACCGAGCTCGATGCTGATGTGCCGCCTATCTATGCCGACGCCGCGCGGCTTTCTCAGATTCTGACCAACCTGTTGGCCAACGCCAGCAAGTACACGCCCGAAGAGGGCTGGATCACGATTCGCACCGAGCTGCTCGACAGCCACGTCGCAGTCAGCGTCTCCGACACCGGCATCGGCATCCCCGTCGAGGCGCTGCCACACCTGTTCACGAAGTTCTACCGGGTCGAGCAACCCGCCGTGCGCGAGGCTGGCGGGACCGGGCTGGGGTTGGCGATTACCCGGCTCCTCGTCGAGCGACACGGCGGCCGAATCACGATTGCAAGCCGCCAGGGGGTTGGAACAACCGTCCGATTCACGTTACCGGTTGCCAGGCGGGCGGAGATTATCGGTGACCACGCCGGCGAGCCATTCGTCATCCTCGTCGCAACTGCCGACCCGCGCGATCGCCGGGCCTGGAGCCAGGGATTGGAGAGCATTCCCACCCGGCCCGTCTATCCTCGCTCGCAGACGGTGCGCGCAATCGTTGGTGAGGCGGAGCTTCATCAGCCGTCCGTCATCGTAATCCGCCCGCAGGCTTCCAGACCCGGGCTTTACGACTTGCTCACCGACCTCGATGCTGTGCCGGAGCTGGCGGAGACGCCGATTGTCGTCGTTGGCGGCCCGACACAAACTGACTGGGTAACCGATCGGCAGATCGTCATGCTCCGTGGTGACGCCGGCCCTGACCATGTTGTCAGCACGATCAGCGACCTTCTGCCACACGGTGAGGTCGCGCCACGCAGCCTGGGCCGTGTCCTGCTGGGGATCACTGACGACACGCGGGGCGCCTTCTTCGGCGAAACGCTGATCGAGGCTGGCTTCACTGTCGCCCATGCGCGCGACGGACTCACAGCCATCGTGCGGGCCATCGAGACGCTGCCGGACGCGATCGTTCTCGACGCCGACCTCGACCGACTCGACGCGGGATCGGTCTTGCATCAGCTTCGCGAATACCCCGGAACGGAGCAGATTCCGGTTATCGTCCTGGCTGGGGCCAAGGAACTGGATGAATCCGAGCTTCTGGCAGCCGGCGCATCGGATATCATCCTCGAACCGGTCGATCGCGAGACGCTCGTCACCCGCCTGCGCGAGTTGACGGTATCGACGGCTGGCCTTGGTAGGGACGACAACAACACCCTTTTGTAGCACAACAACCTGAGTTGGACACGAACCGCGCCGCGGAGGGAGACCGATGGACCTGACCCAATGGGAATCGCTCATCAGGATCGGGCTGGCGGCCGTCCTCGGCGGCGCGATCGGCTACGAGCGCGCGACGCTGGAAAAGAGCGCGGGGCTGCGCACACACATGCTCGTGTCGCTTGGCGCGGCGCTGTTCATGGTCTGTTCGATCCTGATTATCCAGGATTTCGACCAGCCCGGCGTGGCAACCAGACTGGATCCAACACGGATCGGCTCGACGATCGTCATGGGCATCGGCTTCCTCGGAGGCGGCATTATCTTCCGCCAGGAGTCACGCGTCCACGGGCTGACGACGGCGGCCGGGCTCTGGGTTGCCGCGGGCATCGGGCTGGCCTGCGGGGCCGGCTACTTTATCGTTGCCGGCGGCAGCGTGCTGCTGACAATCGTGATTCTCGCCGCGATTCGGCCGATGGAAAAACGTGTTGAGGGCCGGGGGCTGCGTCTGCGGCAGAACGGCCCCAACGACATCGCCTAGCCCGTGCCGCCGCGACTCTGCCTCCGCTTCTCTGCCCGGATGT
>CALMXF010000203.1 GCA_937870985.1 uncultured Chloroflexota bacterium | reverse complement strand
CTCGCGCAGGCGCTGATCAACGCGCCGCGGCTGCTGCTGCTCGACGAGCCGACCAGCGCGCTCGACCCGATTGGCCGCAAGGCGGTGCTGGATATGATCGCCGCGATGGCTGGGAGGACGACGATCTTCTTCTCGACCCATATCCTCGCCGACGTCCAGCGCGTCTGCGACCGGGTGGCCATCCTCGACCATGGCCGGCTTGTCATCGAATCGCCGATCGACGAGCTACTGAGCCGCGCCGGCCCGCGCGAGCTGCGACTGGAGCTCGGCACGCCGGAAGAGGCGGCGACGTTGGCCGGCGCCATCGTCGGGGCTGGCTGGCTGGCTGAACGTCATCTCGAGGGCGCGCGCCTGGTTCTAACGGTGACCGACCTCGACGCCGCGCTGCGGGCGACCCCGCGATTGATCGTCGAGCGTGGGCTGCTACTCCGCCGACTGGAGCCCGTCGAGGCGACGCTGGAGCAGGTCTTTGTCGACCTGATCGGGGAAGGCAGCCGGTGAGCGTCTTCAACGTCCTGCTGCGCAAGGAGCTCCGCGAGATTCGCCGGACCTGGCGTATCTGGGTTCTGCCGGCCATTCTGTTGTTCATTGCCATCACCAGCCCGATCCTGGCCCAGATCACTCCCGCCCTCGTCCGCTCGCTAGCCAGCAATCAACCCGGCGTTGTCATTGAGCTGCCCGATCCGACGCCGCTCGACTCCTATCGGCAGTTCGCCTCGCAACTCTCGCAGATCGGGCTACTGGCGTTGATCATCACGACGGCGGGGATCATCTCCTCCGAACTACGTTCCGGCACGGCGATCCTCGTCCTGACCAAGCCCGTCTCACGTCGCAGCTTCGTGCTGGCCAAGCTCGCCGCGCAGCTCGCGTTGTTGACCGGGGCGACGATCCTGGCGACGCTCGTCTGCTGGGTCGGGACGCTGGCGATCTTCGGCGAGGCGGCGATCGGTGAGCTGGCAGCAGCGACCGCGCTGTGGCTACTGGTCGCTGCCGGATTCCTCTGCCTGATGACGATACTCTCAACGCTGATCACTGCGCAGGCGGGAGCGGCCGGAGCAGGGATTGCTGCCTATTTCATCCTGTCGATTCTGGCCGGCTGGGGGCCGGCCCAACGCTGGACGCCGGCGGGGGCGCTCCATGCTGTCGCGGCAGTGATCGACGGCGCCGCGCAGCCGCTCGTCGCGCCGGTTCTGACGACCCTGACGCTCGGCGCGATAGCCGTCGCCGCAGCTATCTACCGCCTCAATCGCTCCGAGCTCGCTGCTCGCGCCCGGGAGAGCTGAACGAGAGGCAGTCCGATCAGCCGATGATGAATCGCCGGCGGTGCTCGCCCTGCCCCATCGCAATGTCCTCGCGTTCCGCATCGCGCAGGGCCTGCTGAACCAGCTTCTCGTCGCTCAGCTCGGTGACCCGCAGCAGCGCCAGCGCAATCCGCGGTAGCTGAACCTCCGAGGCGAAGACGATATAGCGTGGCTCCCAGCGTGGCTGGAACTTGTTCTTGTAATCACGCAGCCCCTTGTATGAAAAGAACCGGTTGAAGCGCTCGTAGAAGAGGTGAACCGCCCGCTCGGGGATCGTCGCACCCGGTTCAGTGCCAACCTCGGCGAACGGCGCCATGCCCAGTGAGAAGGTGCGATACCCCCGCTCACGAAGAAGCTCGATCAGTCGCACCTGCAGCACGTCCATCGAGCCGCTCGGCTCGTGCCGACGACGCATCAGGTCGATTGTCGCCTCCCCTTCGACGCCATCGGAGACGAGGTTGGTGAACGCGACCACCCGTCCGTCCGCATCCTCGATGGTCATGATCGGCGTCGAGCGGATGTAGGCATCGCTGTACTGACCGAGCGTGAAGCTGCGCTCACGCCGGCCGTCGATCGTCAGCCACTCGTCGGAGACCTCACGCACCCGTTCCAGAGTCGCGTCGTCCAGCGGCGCGTCGTGCCAGACCGCTCGATAATCATTCCGATCGAACTGGTTGACCGTCGCGCGCAAGTGCTTCATTGGCTTGCCCGACAGGCTGAACGTCGTCACGTCGACGATCGCGTCCTCGCCGATCTTCAGCATCGACAACCCGGCTCTGCGGTAGGCATCGCGTCGTGTCTCCGGCGTCTGGTGGAACGCAACGAGCCAGTCGTTGGCATCGCAGAAATCCAGGAACTCGGCCAGCACCCGGTCGAACTCCTCGTCGTCGGTCGCGACCGGATCGCCAAGCGCGATAGCGCACGACAGCGCCACCCGATACGCGATGACACCGTTGCCGGTGGATGAAAAGAAGATCGTCTTGTCCGGCCACGTCTTGAAGAAGTCCAGCGACGAGTCGCCGTGCGCGGCGATCAGCGCTGCCGCGTGGGCGCGTTCGCGCGGCAGCG
>CALMXF010000202.1 GCA_937870985.1 uncultured Chloroflexota bacterium | reverse complement strand
GGCATGGCACGGTTGGCAGGCAGAGTCGCGATGATCACCGGGGGCGCGTCGGGCATTGGCGCAGCGAGCGGGAGGTTGTTCGCGGCCGAGGGCGCGAGTGTCGGGATCGTCGATGTCGACTCCGTCGCAGTGGCCGCGGTCGTCGCGGAGATCAATGCGGCCGGCGGGGCGGCGTTCGGGCAGGTCGCGGATGTCTCACGTTCGGACGAGGTGCGCGCCGCCACCGACGCCATTGCCGACCATTTCGGCCGGCTGGACGTACTCTTCTCCAACGCGGGTGTTTCCGGCAACGGCACGGTGGTCGAGATCGCCGAGGAGGAGTTCCGGCGCACCATTGAGGTGAACCTGTTCGGCGCGTTCCACGCCGCCCGCCATGCCATCCCACACATGGCTGCCAGTGGCGGCGGCTCGATCATCTTCACCGCGTCCGAGCTCGCCCTGGTCGGCTCGCGTCGTAACGCCGCCTACACCGCCTCGAAAGCGGCGCTGATCGGCATGGCTCGGTCGATGGCGCTCGACCACGCGCCGGACGGTATCCGTGTCAACGTTCTCTGCCCCGGACCGATCGAGACTCCGATGCTGCGTCGCTCGATCGATCGTCACGCAAATAGCGCCGATTACGAGCAGATGATTCTCGACGAGACTCCACTCCACCGCATCGGCAGCGCCGAGGAGATCGCGCGCGTCGCCCTGTTTCTCGCCTCGGACGACTCGTCGTACATGACGGGCAGCACCGTCGTTGCCGATGGCGGCGCAACAGCGCAGTGACGGATGAATTGGTGATTCGTCTGACGTCGACGATCGACCAGGAATGGCCATAACTCTCGCACGCAAACAGCAGACGCAGGTTATGACACGTCGGACGATCTGCGCATCGCCGGCCCCACGCTAAGATACGGTTGTTTGATTCACTGACAGGGAGGGTTCATCGTGAAGATCGCACGGTATCGACAGGATGGCAGCGCTGCGCACGGGATCGTCGAGGGCGGCGATGTCTACATGGCCAGCGGAGATCTGTTTGGCGGGCTGACAAAGGGCGCGCGCGTCGGGTCGCTCGATGATGTGGCGCTCGACGTGCCGGTCGTGCCAGGCAAGATCGTGGCGATCGGGCTCAACTACGCCGCCCATGTGACGGAGACTGACCCCACCCGCGAAGCGCCGACCGAGCCGGTCATCTTCATGAAGCCGCCCAGCGCGTTGCTGCCGCAAGGTGGCGTGATCGCGCTGCCGCCGGCCAACCGGATCGATTACGAGGCCGAGCTGTGCATCGTCATCGGCAAGCGCGCCTCGCGCGTTCGCGAGGCCGAGGCGTTCGACTACGTCCTTGGCTACACCTGCGGCAATGATGTCTCGCATCGAGACCAGCAGGCGAAGGACGGCCAGTGGGTGCGAGCCAAGGGGTACGACACATTCTGCCCACTCGGCCCGTGGATCGAGACCGAGCTCGACCCCGGCAACGTCGCGATTCAATCGCGGCTCAACGGCGATGTGCGCCAGAGTAGCCATACGTCCGACATGATCTTCAACCCGGCGTTCCTGGTCAGCTTCGTCTCCAACGTGATGACGCTGGAGCCGGGCGACGTGATCATGACCGGCACGCCGGAGGGTGTTGGCCCGATGCAGGCCGGCGACACGATCGAGGTCGAGATCGAGGGCATCGGCACGCTACGCAACACCTGCAAGGCGCGAGACTAGGCGGGGTCGACGCTCGGTTATACTTGCCGCGCAGATGGCTTTGGCCCTCTGCGCGGCAACCGTCATGACGGCGGTAGCGGGCGAATCACCATCACGAACATGAGCGCAGACGGTGGCCGCACCCCATCTCGATCGAGTACGACACCTCAACTACCTGAAGTGGGTCGGCGCGATCATCCCCGCGTTGGCTATCTATCTCAGCGAGACGATTCGCCACGACTGGATCGAGCCATACCTGCCGGCAAACATCGTCGGAAACATCGCCGTCGGTGTCATCGCGTTCTGTTGCTCGTTCGCCTTCAGCGCGTTCATCTTTCGGATTATCGACAGCATGCAGGCCGAGCTCTTGCGCCGCAATGCCGAGCTCGCGGCTGTCAACGAGTATGCGACCGGGGCAGTCTCGATGCTGGATGTCTCCGGTATCGTGCAGCGCACACGCGCGCTGCTCGCCTCTCTGTTTCCATCAGCCATCGTAACGATATCCCTCCATGGGCAACACCCGGCCGGCGGGGCGCCCGCGCCGGCGCCCCGGCCCGACAGCCATCAGATCCAGGCAGCGCTCCAGTCCCACCGCGGGACAATCGGCTCGATCACAATCGTCCAGCCAGAGCGCGAGCTCGACGTCTCCGAGCAGCGTCTCCTGCATCTCGTCGCCGATACCTCGACGATGGCGATCGAAAACGCGCTGTTACTCAAGGAGCTCCGCTCAGCCGCTATTGCTGACGAGCGGCACTGGCTCGCGCGCGAGATGCATGACGGTCTCGGCCAGCTGCTCGCCTCGATCCTGGTCCAGATCGACATCGTCGAAGCCCTGACAAACGACGATGAGCGCAACCATTCCCTCATCGCGCTTGGCGCACTGCGCGACACTGCCGAACGCGCGAATGCCGAGATTCGCGCCGAGATTGCGTCGTTGCGGCTGCTCTCCGATCTGGATCGCGACTTCTTCGAGCGATTGCGCACCTTCGTCGGGGACTTCGAGGACCAGACGGGCATCGCGACCGACCTCGTTGTCGAACACGACCCGGATACGCCACTGAGCCCCGAGGCCGGCCTCCAGCTGATCCGTATCATCCAGGAGAGCCTTTCGAACATCCGCAAGCACTCCGAGGCAACACTCGTCGTCATCCGACTCTCAGCTGGCGAGGACGACGTATCACTGGAAGTCGAGGACAACGGACGAGGATTCGATACGGCTTCCGTCGCCAACGATGTCGTCTCACGTCATTTCGGGCTCATGACCATGCGCGAGCGTGCCGCGAGCCTCGGTGGCGAGCTTCATATCGAAAGCGTAATTGACGGGGGGACGCGCCTTTCGGCGCTGATCCCACTGCACCAGAACGGAGCACTGACGAATGTCGGCCCCGCGGCTAATGATCGTGGACGACCACGCGCTATTCCGTGAAAGCCTCGGGAATCTGCTGTCCTATCGCGGCAGGTTCAATGTCGTCGGCGACGCCGGGACCGGCGAAGAGGCGATCCAGATGGCCATCGAGCTCAACCCCGATGTCGTGCTGATGGATATCAATATGCCCGGCATCGATGGAATCGAGGCGACGCGCCACATCAAGGCGCTACTGCCCGACATTCGTATCGTGATGCTCACCGTCTTCGACGATGAGGACCGGCTCTTCGAGGCTATCCGCGCTGGCGCGCAGGGATATCTACTGAAGAGTATTCGCTCACAGGAGCTGGTGGATCAGCTCGACGGGTTGTCGCGTGGCGAGGCGGCCATCAGCCGCCGAATGGCGGCGCGAATCCTCGACGAGTTCCGCTCCCTCGACCGGCAGGCAGCGATCATCGAGCCGGAGGGCGGGCTATCCGCGCGGGAAACCCAGGTCCTGGAGCTCGTCGTCGATCGATTGTCGAACAAGGAGATCGCCGAACGACTCTCGATCAGCGAACACACCGTCAAGAACCATCTCAAGAATATCCTGGCCAAGCTCCAGCTCAGCAACCGGCGTCAGGCAGCGGCGTACGCCGTCGCACGCGGCTGGATCCAACCACGACGACAGTCATGATCCACGGCTGGTAGCTCCGAAATGACTCCCGGTGTTCACTATCGGGCTATGGGGAACGGGTCGCTCGATCGGTATGGTTCGATCGAATGGCCATCGGGCGTTATCAGTCGGGAGTATCGAATGTTTACAGAGATTCGGGCATGGAAGATCGTGCCGCTAACCATTGTCATACTCGCGGTGCTGCTGGCCGCCTGCGGCAACGACGACGGCAACGCCACAGCCACATCGCCGGCCGCAGGGGCGGCCACAGCCGCGACGTCAGCGGATGGTATCTCGGTGAGCAGCGCCTGGGCTCGGGCCGCTGTTGGCCCGATGGCATCCGGCAGCCCGATGGCCACGGACGCCAGCCCGATGCCCGGCCACAATATGGGGACTCCGATGGCAGGAATGGGTAACGGCGGAGGCACGAATAGCGCCGCCTTCATGGTGATCCAGAACGACTCCGACACCGAGCAGCGACTGATCTCCGCAGCATCGAGCGTCGCCGAGGTCGTTGAGATTCACGAGACCACGATGACCGACGGCACGATGCGGATGCGGCCCGTCGAAGGAGGCGTTGTCGTTCCGGCCCACGGTTCGGTCGAGCTGAAGCCACGCGGACTCCACGTCATGCTGATCGGTCTGAAGCAACCGCTAAACGCGGGCGACACGATCGCGCTGACGCTCACATTCGAATCGGGAGCGACAATCGAGCTCAACGCAGTCGAGGTTCGCCAGCCATGACCCTCCCGGCCGCGTGCCGCCCGGCATCGGCCACCGAGGACGGCCGGACGACAAGCCGCAAACGAATCGCAATTGTCGGGGCGATTATCCTGCTGGTTCTCGCGGGATGTGGACGAAGTGAAAGCGCGGGCGAGGCTGGCGATATTACGGTCCGTGTCACGACCGACCCAGCCCCGGCCATCGTCGGCCCGGCGCGGATCGTCATGCTTCTGACCGATCGGTCGAACACGCCGATTAGCGGCGCAACAATCCGCATCGAGAGTACGATGAGCCATGCCGGTATGCTTCCGGTCATCCGGGATGCTGTCGAGACCACCCGGGGTCAGTATGAGGTCGACGACTTCGAGTTCACGATGGCTGGGAACTGGGTACTGGTCGTTAGCGGCACGACAAGCGCGGGCGACCCACTCAGGAAGCAGGTTGATATCGGAGCGGTCAGAATAGGGTCACCGTCGGTAGACCAGCCTCTGATACCGTCCGAACGCTGCTATTCGACACCGACACCAACTGTTCAGGATTGACCGCTCGACCCGCATGCGCGGCGAGTAGGGACCGAGCGCAACGAAGGGTAGAGCGAACGATGAGCGAGCAGACCGGGGACACCGCTACGGACACGAACAAGCGGCCCGGGTGGCTTGCGCGGGCGGGGCTGATGATTCTGGTCAGCAGCATCATCGCCGTCTCAGCGTTCGCCACCTGGACATTCCTCACGCGCAACGATGCGCCTCTCCCAGGGGTCGGCACGAAACAGGTCATCGATCCGCCCAGGGAGATGCCCGACTTCACCCTCACCAGCGACTCGGGCCAACCGCTCCGGCTGAGCGACCTGCGCGGCACACCAGTGCTGCTGTTCTTCGGCTTCACCCATTGTCCCGACGTCTGCCCAACCACACTGGGCGAATTCCGCCAGATCAAGGCGAAGATGGGCGAAAAGGGCGAGCAGGCCAGATTCGTCTTCATCAGCGTCGACGGATCCCGCGATACGCCGGAGTCTCTTGCTGCGTATCTTCATGCATTTGACCCCGCGTTCATCGGGCTGACCGGGGACGAGGAGCTGGTGCGAACGATCGGCAAAGACTATTATGTCTACTTTGAGCGAGTGACGCTCGGGACAGCAACGGCGGCTGGCGAGAATTACACCGTCGACCACACGACCTACTCGTATCTGATCGACGCCGACGGGCGCCTGCGCGTGATCTATCCGTTCCAGGCGCCGACGCAGATGATTGCCGACGATATCAAGTCGCTCCTCTGACCCCCAGCATGCGGCAGGCAGCATCGGCTGGATTCGCTGCGGGTAGCTACCGATGGTGGCGTGTTCGAGGATGTGGCATGCGCTCTGCATAGACGCGTCAGTACGGACAACGATGCGTCCGGCCGGGCTCAACGAACGATGCACACGAGCGGAGGCGAGAGGCGATGGAACGCGTTCTCGTTGTTGACGACGACGATGTCATCCGCGATTTGCTTGTCTCGATTCTCGAAGAGGAAACCGGCTACGAGGTGATCATGGCGGCAAACGGGCGCGACGCGCTCGATCGGCTGGCGGAATCACGAGTGGATGCGATTGTCTGTGATGTCAACATGCCGGTGATGGACGGGATCGAGCTGGTCCGCGCCGTGCGGGCCGATTCACACCTCAGCGGGATGCCGGTTATCGTCATTTCCGCGATTGAGACGCCGGAGAGTCTGGATCCTCTTCTCGATATCGATGTCATGATCGAGAAGCCATTCGACATCGCAACGCTCACTGCCTGCCTCGCCTTCGTCTTCAGTGACGCGCACACGAGCCACCAGCACATCTGGATCAATCACCGCCACGTGGGAGCTCAACTGCCCTGGTATTCAGCCGCGCACCACGCCTGAGAACCGCTCTGGCCGCCATCGCGGTACGATTCTCCGGCCCCGGTCGGACGCCGCGGGCAGGACGATCGGTGAGGAGCGGCGCGAGATGACCCAGCGAATCGTGGCACTGGCAGGCGGAGTCGGCGGAGCCAAGCTCGCCCACGGACTGCAGATGGCGCTCGACGACCCAACCATGATGACGGTCATCATCAATACCGCGGATGATTTCCAGCTCTACGGGCTGCATATCTCTCCCGATATCGACACAGTGATGTACACGCTGGCCGGCCTCGCCAACACGGCCACCGGCTGGGGTGTCCGCGACGATACGTTCACGACGCTGACGATGATGTCACAGTACGGCGAGGATCCCTGGTTCCAGCTCGGTGACCGCGACTTCGCCACCCACATCCTTCGCACCCGGGCGCTGCGCGCGGGCACGACGCTAACCGTGGCAACCACCAGCCTGGCCCGGGCACTCGGCATCACACCAACCTTGCTGCCGATGACCGACGACCCTGTTGCGACACTGATCGACACGCCCGGCGGCCGGCTGGACTTTCAGGATTACTTCGTCGCCCGTCGCCACGCAGATATCGTCACCGACGTTGTGCTGGACGGCATCGCGGCGGCGCGGCCCAGCCCTGCCGCGCTGGACGCTCTCTCCACGGCCGGCGCGGTCATCATCTGCCCATCGAACCCGATCGTGTCGATCGGCCCGATTCTGGCCGTGCCGGGGCTGCGCGACGCGGTCGAGTCGGCATCGGGTCCCCTCATCGTCGTCTCGCCGATCGTCGGTGGCGAAGCGCTCAAGGGGCCGGCGGCGCTGATGATGGAGGGGCTCGGCCACGAAGTCTCAGCGCTTGGTGTTGCCCGGATGTATGCCGGCCTGGCGACGGGAATTGTCATCGACGCGGTCGATTCCGCGCTCGCCCCGGCGATCGAAGCGCTTGGCATGCAGGCATTGGTTACGGACGCGATCATGCGCGACGATGCCGGTCGCGAGCGGCTTGCTCGCGAAGTGCTCGATTTCGCGACGACGCTTGCCGCGGCGCGAGCCGGAGCACGATGAAGACCAGCGCGATCGATCGTCGGAGCACAACCATGAGCGCTGCGGCCGATCTCCGCATCTACGCGCTGCTGCCATTCCGCGGGCTGGTGAACGCCAAGAGCCGGCTAGCCAGCGCGCTATCCGAGGCGGAGCGACGCCAGTTGGCGCTCGCGCTGCTGAATCGCGCGGTGGCCGCCGTTGCCGACGCTGGAGTCGAGCGCATCGCCGTCGTGACACGCGATCCGCTGCTGGCCGCTTCCGGCCTCGATCCACGCGCCGAAGTGCTGCTCCAGGACAACGAGGGGCTGAATGCCGCCGTGCGCCAGGGGCAACGCTGGGCGCTATCTGGTGGCGCGGGTGGGCTGTTGATTCTGCTGCCCGATCTGCCAACGCTCGATGTCGCCGATATCCGCGCGATCATCGACGCAGCCGCGCCGGACGCCGCGGTCCTGGCGCCCGACCGCCACGGAACCGGGACGAACGCGCTGCTGCTCGCGCCGCCAGACGGGATTGCGCCGGCCTTCGGCGTCGGCAGCGCCGCTCGCCATCGTCGCAGCCTGGCGCTAGCCGATATCCCGATCACCGACGTGGAGCGGCGCGGCACGCACCTCGACCTTGACACACCGGACGATATCCGGGCGCTCGAGAATGCGCGCCGAGCCGCCGATCATGCTCCGGGAGCCTCGCGATCCGCCCCGAAGGTGAACCACCATTCATCCGGTGTGTAAGGCAACGGCGTCCGCACCCACTGGCGAACCAGGAGCGAGATCGTCGTTACCAGTGTTGCCAGGCCAAGCCCGCCCGAGACGATCCCGACCAGCTTCGCCGTGCCGACCGATGCCTCCAGATCAGATGTCCGCATCATGCACCTCCTGTCGCGGCCAGAACCCCTGCTGCTGGATTCAGCAGCTTGTGGGCCATCGCGCGGGCCGCCACGCGCAGCGCCTCGGCGTCGGCGGGAAAGCCGAACGTCAGGCATGCATACACCGATTCCTCGATCGCGCCGGATAGCAAGTAGGCCAGTAGCTCCGGGTCTCCGCCAGGGACGGCGGCCTCGCCTCGGGCAGCCGCTTGCTGGATCGCGAAAGTCAATGGCGCGTTGTAGCGGCGGCGACTTTCGGCCACTTCGCGAATCGCGTCAGCCGGGATCTGGCGGCGAAACAGATCGATCTCCGCCCGGTGAGTCATGTGGAGCTCGAATGTCAGATCCACCAGCGCGTCGATCAGCCCAGCGAACGGGCCCGCCCAGCCATCGACCAGACGCTCGATCTCGCCGGCCATCGCCTCGCGGAACCGCGCCCGCAACGCTGCGACGAGCGATTCCTTGCTGCCGACATACAGGTAGACCGTGCCGCTGGCGACACCGGCTCGCGCGGCGATCTGAGCGACCGTCGTCAACTCGATTCCCTGGTCGAGGAAGAGCTCCATCGCGGCGTCGAGCAGCTCCTCGCGTCGCTGCGCCTCTGGGATCGACCGGGGTCTTCCGCGCCGTCTTGTCGTCGATGTTGTCACGCATTGCCTCTGCCACTATATACTGACGCCAATTCATTATATACCATCTCGCGAGTATTCAAAAGTGGTTGCGCAGAACGCAAACAATGACGCATACTTAGTTAGTTGCGCCGCAACCGCGCTGGGTGGCTGGATACCCCGTAAGTCCTCCCGTGCCGAATTTCCACGTATGGAGTCCCCTGTCGGGCGTCCTGGTTCAGGCGCTTGCGCATCTGCGCAAGCCCTTGATCGCGCTGTCTTGCGGGGGGTATTGAGCGGGCCCGTGGGGCCTCGGGAAAGGTATCGATCGACGTGAGCCTCAGTCAGAAGCTGGACCAGCTGCAAACCGATGTGCTATCGGGCAAGCTCACACGCCGCGCCACGCTGAAGCGCGGACTCGCTCTCGGCCTGAGTGCGCCGGTAATCGCTGGCCTGTTGGCGGCCTGCGGTGGC
>CALMXF010000201.1 GCA_937870985.1 uncultured Chloroflexota bacterium | reverse complement strand
CATACTGCTACACGGCGTCACCGGCAGCGGCAAGACCGAGCTCTACCTACGTGCCGCCGGGACGTGCCTCGCCAGCGGTCGCTCAGCGATCGTGCTGGCGCCCGAGATCGGACTCAGCAGCCAGATTGCTCAGCGATTTCAGGCGCGCTTCGGAAACCGCGCGATCATCCTTCATTCGGCGCTCGGTGACAGCACGCGGGCGGCAAACTGGCAGCGAGCCGGCGGTGTTGACCCCGTCGTCGTCATCGGCCCACGTTCGGCGTTGTTCGCCCCGCTACACGATATCGGCGTCATCATCCTCGATGAAGAGCACGATAGCTCGTACAAGCAAGACAGCATCCCTCGCTACCACACCCGTGCGGTGGCCGAAGAGCTCGCGAGCTACCACAACGCCCTGCTCATCCTCGGCAGCGCGACACCAGACGTCGAGACGTTCTATCGCTCAACGACGGCCGGCTGGCAACGTATCGAGCTTCGCGAGCGTGTCGGTCAACGTGTGGTGGCCGGCGGCGGGCAATTGATCGCCCGCCCGATCCCGCTTCCAGACACCGTGGTCGTCGACATGCGGGCAGAGTTACGCAGCGGCAACGAGTCGATCTTCAGTCGGCGGCTGATGGAGGTCGTCAGTCAACGGATCATGGCCGGCGAACAGATCATGCTGTTCCTGAATCGGCGGGGCATGTCGACGATCGTGCAATGCCGATCGTGCGGCGCAGTGACCCAATGCCCCTACTGCGATGTCCCGTTGGTTTACCATCGCACCAGCGGACGAGTTATTTGCCATCGTTGCGGACATCGTCGTCTCGCGCCGGCGCGCTGCGAAGTGTGCGGCAGCGACGCCATCGGCTACTTCGGCGCCGGAACACAGCGGATCGAGAGTGAGGTTCAACGGCTGGTCCCCCACGCTCGGGTTGTGCGCTGGGATCAAGACGCACTTCGGGGCGGCGTAACCCATGAGTCGCTGCTTCGCCGCGTCCTGAATCACGAGGTCGACATCATCGTTGGCACCCAGATGATCGCCAAGGGGCTGGATCTTCCAGACGTGACGGCGGTCGGCGTCATCAATGCCGACACATACCTCTATTTGCCCGACATCCGCGCCGCCGAGCGCACATTTCAGATGGTGACCCAGGTGGCTGGTCGAGCAGGTCGGCGCGTCTCGGGAAGCGAGGTCGTGCTCCAGACTTTTTCACCGGAGCACTACGCCATCAGCAATGCCGCCCGCCACGACTACGCCTCCTTCTACCGCGAAGAGATCGCCTTTCGTGCTCGCCATGGTTATCCCCCATTCAAGCGTCTGGCGCGACTGGTGATTCGTCACACCGACGAGGATCGCGCGCGAGGAGAGGCCGAGGCGCTTGCCGGAGTGCTGGAAGCCGAGATACTGAGTCGACCCGAGATCCAGGGAATCGATATTATCGGGCCGGCGCCGACCTTCTCCGCGCGCGTGCGAGGCCAGTACGGATGGCAGATCATCATCCGCGGGGGTGAGCTCCTGGCGCTGTTGGCCGACCTGAACCTGCACCCGGGCTGGACGATCGACATCGACCCGGTCAATCTCCTGTGACCGGGATGGCCGAAACACCCTGCTCCCCATCGGTATAATTCTCCCAGGAGAAGGAGACGGCGACGCGGAATGACGACCCTCAAGCTTGTAACTGAACCAGATCCACGATTCGGCGCAATCAGCGACCGGTTGCGCGGGCCATTCGACAAGGTCACGAAATTCGACGAGACGCTTCGTGACATCGAGCGCGATCTCTATGAAACGCTGGACGTGGCGAATGGCGTTGGACTGGCCGCGCCACAGGTCGGCATCCGACAGCGGATCTGTATTGTCCGAGTTCCCGCCTGCTACGAGTACGAGGATTCGCCTGAGACGCGCCTCACGCTGATCAATCCCGAAATCGTGCGGGCTGGCGGTCAGGAGATCGACGTCGAAGGATGTCTGAGCTTCCCGGATCTGATCGGCGATGTCCCTCGCTACCTGGCGATCACCGTGCGGGCGCACGACATCAACGGCAAGGTCGTCAAGATCAAGGCTCGTGACTATGTGGCTCGGGTCATGCAGCACGAGATCGACCATCTCAACGGCGTGCTGTTTTTTGATCGCATGACGGATTGGTCGACGCTACACTACCCGCAGTCTGACAAAGCAGAACCCGTCACAGCGAGACCTCCCGCTGATTGACCTTGAGTTGCTCAGCAGCGAAGATCGCCATAATGTCATCTATCGCCCTGTCAACCTGATCTTCTTCGTTGAAAACGCGGTAGTCGAATTGATCGACGCACGATAGCTCGTTCGTTGCCGTGTCGATTCGCTGCAACACAGCATTTCGAGCATCGGTCTTGCGCGTCCACAGCCGCCGGGTCAGCGCCTCCATATCGGTGGGCATCAAGAAGATCATGATTGCGTCACCCGTGAGCGCCCGGATCGTTGCAGCGCCCTGGACATCCACCTTGATGATCGCATTCCGCCCAGTGCGCAGTGCGGCACGGACTCCACTTTTCGGCACGCCATACAAGTTGCCGTACACCTCGGCGTGCTCCATGAACTCCCCATCATCGAGGTGTCGCCTGAACTCGGCGGGAGTTATGAAGAAATAGTGCACACCATCGATCTCACCCGGCCGCCGCGGGCGCGTCGTCGCGGTGACCGCGAAATAGAAATCGGGCAGGCGCAGACGAAGTTGATCGATGATCGTATCCTTGCCGACGCCGGACGGCCCTGATATGACGTACAGGCGTGGTTGCGCCGAGGCACGGATCTCGGCGATCAGATCATTACCACGGTAGCCCATCGACCCGGTCGACCCGAATTGCTCCGTCAGACGTCGATCAATCATTCGCTACCTGCTTCCGGATCAGCGGCGATGCGACGCCGACACCCGCTTATTCGTGTTCGAGCAATACCGCTCGCGAGATAGCCTGTTGGAGATGCCCGTGTACGATGTGCTGACGATCGCTGCGATCGTCGATGAATGTGACAAACTCCTCATCGGCGCGAGAATCCAGCAAGTGCTCCATGTCGACGCCCGGACCATCGCGTTCGAAGTCTACGCCGGCCATCGCCGGCGCTGGCTCGTTATGAGTATCCACCCGGACGACGCGGGCTTCTGGCTCTCGACCAAGCGGATCGACGCGGATCCAGAGCGTGTCTCCCCTCTCCTGCTGTTGCTCCGAAAATACGCTCGCGGTGGCCGTATCGTCGCCATCTCGCAACCACCGTTCGAACGCATTATCCGACTCAGTATAGCCAAGCCCACCAGAGCGACCAACCGGGATGACGACATCGAGGATGACAACGATGATATCGATCTCACAACCACCGAGCTCTATGTTGAGCTGATGGGCCGGCGCTCGAACATCATCCTCGTCGACGACGAGGGGCGCATCCTCGATTCGATCAAGCGCGTCTCGCCAGAAATGAGCCGGGTTCGCACCGTCCGGCCACGTCAGATGTACATTGCGCCGCCGCCGCAGAACAGGATCGATCCGGCGCAGGCAAACGCGGCTTCGCTGACAGGTAGCGAACAACCCCAGACGATCGAACGACAACTGATCGCGACCTTCCACGGCATGAGTCCAGCGCTCGCGCGCGAAGCCGCGTATCGGGCCGGCCTCGACGCGACCGCCAGCATGACGACTCTCGACGATAGTGAACGTCAGCGGCTGGCAACCGCCGTCCGTGGGCTGTTCGAGCCGCTGGAGACGGGCGCATTCTCGGCATGGACGTATCAACAGACCAACGGACGCTCCGACTTCTCGTCGGTCGAGCTGGCTTCGCTGGCCGCCAGTCCCGACGTCGAGGCGACGCCGGCTGCCAGCGTGCTGGAGGCCGCCGAG
>CALMXF010000200.1 GCA_937870985.1 uncultured Chloroflexota bacterium | reverse complement strand
GAATCGTTATGTCTAGACCCGTGTCTCCCCCGATGCGTGTCCTGCCGGTCGTCCTGATTGTCGTTTCAACGCTGCTGGCCGGGGTCGGAAGCCTCGCCACGCCACGAACTGCCGCGGCGGCCGGGCCGACGGTCGTCTACTTCCCGGTCACTGGCCACCATGTCGCCGACTCGTTCCTTTCGACGTGGCGCAGGCTTGGCGGGCTGGCGACGTTCGGCTATCCGCTGACTGAGGCGATGACCGACCCCGACACCGGCCTGACGGTGCAGTACTTCGAGCGCGAGCGCTTCGAGTACCACCCCGAGAATGCTGGAACCGAGTGGGAGGTGCAGTTCGCGCTGCTCGGCTCCTGGTTGGCCGAGGGCAGGACCGAGCCGGCCTTCGTCCCGATCCATGCCAATCCACCGCCGGCCGAGTCGCCCTCCCGTAGCTACTTCGCGCCAACCGGCCACTATCTCGCCTACGGATTCAAGTCCTATTGGGAGAAGCAGGGTGGGCTGCGGATCTTTGGCTATCCGATCTCGGAAGAGCTCTCCGAAGTGAACGTCGATACCGGCCAGACGTATACGGTCCAGTATTTCGAGCGTGCCCGCTTCGAGTACCACCCGGAGTACGCCGGGACACGCTCCGAGGTTTTGCTGGGCCGGCTTGGGGCGCAGCGCGTGGCCAGGCTGGGGCTCGACACCGCGCCTGCCCCACGCAAGGAGGGCGTGCCCGACTATGATGAGTCACTCTGGGCGCCACCACCGCCGCGATCGTTCGATATCTCGGTGTTGATGTATCACCAGGTTGGCGACTCCGCCAGCCGCTACACGATCCCGCTCTGGCGCTTCGAGCAGCAGCTCGACTGGCTACGAGATAACGGCTATCACACGGTCACGATCTCCGAGGTCTACGACGCGGTCGCCGGTATCCGGACTCTGCCATCGAAGCCGGTCGCGATCACGTTCGACGATGGCTACGCAGCGCAATGGGGGGCTGCACAGGCGATGAACGCGCGCGGGATGCGCGGCACGTTCTTCATCCTCAGCGGCGCGTCGCCACTGGCCGACTGGCAGATCAGGGCGATGGCCGACGCCGGCCACGAGATCGGCAGCCACTCGATCTCCCACCCGGACCTGACGACACTCTCCGATGCCCGACTGCGGAGCGAGCTGGTTGATTCCCGCGCCCGACTGCAGGCAGTTTCGGGCCAGCCAGTCGATATCTTCGCCTACCCGTACGGCGCGTGGAACAGTCGCGTCGCCAGCGCCGTCGAGGCGGCCGGCTATCGCGCGGCCGTCCACGCCTGGGGCGGCACCTGGTGGTCACCGGATAAATGGTGGATCGAGCCGAGGATCGAGATAGCCGGCACCCTGTCGCTGGGAGAGTTCGCGGGGTACGTGCGGTAGGGTCACGATCTCTTCGCCAGGAGAACCCGACGCGGCAGGCGCTGCCCCGGCGCGTCGGGTGTCTACGTTATGTCCGACTGGCCTCACGTTGTGGCGCCCTATGTTGCGCACCCCTGCTCGCCCGGCAGCAGTGGACGGAGGAGCAACGAGTATTCCTCGCCGCCGCTACTCCACTGCGTGAGCTGATTCGCTGTGTGAAGTTGCGTCATCAGGGTCGCAAGGTCGTCGCCCTGGACGATCGTGCAACGCATGGTCGCGGAGGTGTTGAACGGCTGGCCAATCTCGGATAGCGGGGTCGCAAGCGGCCAGTCGGGATGCTGAACCGCGATGCCCTCCGGCGTCGCGACACTGCCGCCACCGCTAACGGGCTGCGAGACGACCTGCAGCCGGGTCACCTCATATGGATGCTGTGCGCCACTGAATGCTGTCGCTGGCAACCATTCGTGCAGATTCGCGAGCTTGTTCTGGAGCTCAACGAGCTTCTGGCGAGCGACGTCGGCCGCCGGCGTGCCGGTCGATTGCGTGGCCTCGCCCAGCGCATAGGCTTTGACCGTCATTGTCTTCCCGCCGGCGTTGAGCGTGAAGACCGTCGTCGTTGCGTCCGCGACATGCGGGTTGCCGTAGTCAGCGTCACCGTTCATCAGGCCGGCGAGCTTCGCAGCCTGCAGGATGCCTTGAACCCCGTACTCGGTCAGACACGTCTCCAGGAGATTGGGCAAGACCGGCCCGGGGAAGATGTCGGTATGCAGACCCTCGACAATGGCGCACCCGTTGCCGGTCAGGGTAACGAGCGGCAGCCGCGTAAGCAGCGCCGCTGGCGCGACAAAGCCGCCCTCCTGGGCGATACGCAGGATGTACTCGTCGGCGCCGGTCGGGTGCGCGATCGCCTCCGGTGTCGGGCTTGCTGTGGTCGTTGGCGTCGCGGTCGGGCTGGTCCCGCTTGCGCCACATGCGCTGATCAGCAGTGCTAGCGCTGCTACGAACGACAGAAGCAATACAGAACGTTGGCGGCCAGTTCGTGCGCGCATCAGTTTGACTCTCTCCGGGGTCGCCAGTCGACCCCGCGACCGCGGACTACGTCGTCCGCCGAATATCTATCTAGTACTACGACGGCCGCAGAGATTCGATTGTTCCCACGGCTCATCAGCGAGCGGCTGCTGTCAGGGCGGGACTGGCGCATTCGTCCCAGATGCGGACAATGATCGCGGCTGGATTGGTACAGAACGAGGAGCGTGATGATATGACGACCGACGGGCTGGAGACGATCGTCCGCGCCGAGCAGGAGCGCTGGACTGCGCCGGGAGTCGCCTGGGGCGTGCTCCGCGACGGCGAGGAGCGGACCGGCGCGCTCGGCGTCGCCAAGCTGACGACCGGCGAGCCGATGCGGACCGATTCGCTTTGCCGGATCGCGTCGATCTCGAAGGTGTTCACCGCGACGCTAGCGATGATCCTGGCCGACGAGGGCACGCTCGACCTCGACACCCCAGTGAGCCAGTACCTGCCGGGGGTGCGTATCTCCGAGGCAGGCATCGAGGATCGCATCACGCCGCGCCACCTGCTTTCGCACGGAACCGGGATGCTCGGCGACTACTTCGTCGACCAGGGGCTGGGAGAGGACGCGCTGGCAAGGGCGATCGGCGAGTTTCACACGCTGCGGCAGTATGCCGAGCCGGACGAGCTCTGGTTCTACTGCAACTCCGGCTTCCACCTGGCCGGCCGGGTGATCGAGGTCGTGGCCGGCAAGCCGTTCGATGCCGTCATGCGCGAGCGCGTATTCGAGCCACTAGGGCTGGAGCGGGCCTGCTTCTTCTCCCACGAAGCGATCGTCCACCCTCACGCGATCGGACACAACCAGGTGGCCCCCGGCGCCGACGAGCACGTCCCGGCCGGGCAGTACTATCCGCGCAACCGCCTGCCGGCCGGCGGGATCTACGCGAACATCCCCGACCTGTTGCGCTTCGCCCGCTTCCACCTCGGCGATGGAACATCCAATGGCCAGCGGGTGATCAGCGCCGAGGCGCTCCGTGCGATGCGCGAGCCGCAGCGCCAGGCAGCGAACTGGGCCGACCAGTGGGGCATCGGCTGGGATCTGCGCGAGATCGACGGGGTCCAGGTGATCGGTCACGGCGGCAGCATCAACGGCTTCAAGTCGCTTCTGACCGTCGTGCCGGAGCGACAGTCGGCGCTGGTCTTGCTGACGAACAGTGGTCGCGGCGATGTCGTCAACCGCGCGGTCGAGCGCTGGTGGATCGAGCACGAGCTGGGACTGCGCCTGTCGGAGCGACCGCGGGTGACGCTGGACGATACCGCGCTGACCCAGCTGGCCGGCCGCTAC
>CALMXF010000199.1 GCA_937870985.1 uncultured Chloroflexota bacterium | reverse complement strand
CGGCGCCGGGATCGCGGCGATCGAGGCGGCCCGTCGTGACGCTATCGTCACTGGCGTCGATTTCGCCGAGGAGCTGATCTCGGTGGCGCGAGAGCTGGCTGGCGCGGCCGGCCAGTCAGCGATCCATTTCGATGTCGGTGATATCGAGGATCTTCCGTACGACGACGCGTCGTTCGATGTCGTGATCTCCTCGTTTGGCTCGATCTTCGCTCCGCGTCATGATGCCGTCGCGTATCAGCTCTGCCGGGTCTTGCGGCCGGGTGGCCGGCTGGCCTTCACGGCGTGGCTGCCGGAGGAGCCGAACTGCCGGCTGATGACGATCACCGCGAGGTACACCCCGCCGCCGCCACCGGGCAGCTTCAGTGTTTTTGACTGGTCAGATCCAGCCCACCTCGACGCGATGCTCGGCCCGTACGTCGAAGATATTTCCTTGATCGTGGACGACGTGCCGTGGGTGGCGTCATCGCCGTCGGACGCCTGCGACTTCCTGTTCCAGCGCGCGCTCGGTCCGACGATGTTCGTCTTCCAGCGGCTTGATCTACCGCAGAAGCTGGCGCTGCATTCGGATGCGATCGAGCTGCTCAGCACCTGTATGCAGGCGGACGGCACGGTCCGCCTCTCCCGTCCTTATGTCATCGTGACCGCTCGAAAGCCCGCATGAGCGGCCGGCACGAACTCATGGCAACCCGGCGATTTGGCGCTATCGCCAGCCAACGTTCATAGCGCGAACGCTCGCTGGCGGGATGCCTGCCGGCACGGCCGGACATCCTGTCCCCCGTCCCCATTCCCGACACGATATAATGAACGGTCGCGGTCCGTGCGGGCCGCAGTCGTATGTCAGCGCCAGCCGAACGGGGACCCCTTTACAGATGACAGCATCCTCCACCACCTCGACTCAACCGACGACGGGCCAGGCCCGCCAGGACCTGCGCAATATCGCCATCATCGCCCACGTCGATCACGGCAAGACGACCCTGGTGGACGGGTTGCTGAAGCAGACCAATACGTTTCGTGATCCGGACGCCGCTGGCGAGCTGATCATGGACGCCAATGACCTCGAACGCGAGCGCGGTATCACGATTCTGGCCAAGAACACGTCGATCCACTGGCGCGGCGTCAAGATCAACGTCATCGACACTCCCGGCCACGCCGACTTCGGAGGAGAGGTCGAGCGCGTGCTGAACATGGCTGACGGGTGTCTGCTGATTGTCGACGCCGTCGAGGGGCCGATGCCGCAGACGCGGACAGTTCTCCGGCAGGCGCTCGGCCTCGGATTGCGGCCGATCGTCGTCATCAACAAGATCGATCGCCCGTTCGCCCGCATCGCGGATGTCGTCTCGCAGACTCAGGATCTGTTCCTCGACCTGGCAATCGACGCCGAGCAGCTCGACTTCCCTATCATTTACGCGATTGCCAAGCAGGGCCGTGCCGGCTTTACGCCGGACGATCTCGCTCCCGATTTCGTGCCGCTCTTCGACACGATCGTCGATCACATCCCCCCGCCGATTGTAGACATCGACGGGCCACTCCAGCTACAGGTCGCGTCGCTCGATTACAACCCACATCGGGGCCGGATCGCGATCGGCCGCATCCGCCGTGGCCGACTGCACGCCGGGGAGACGCTCGTTCAGCTCGGCGCGGGCGGAGAAGAAGATCGACAGAAGGTGACATGGCTGGCAACCCACGAGGGGTTGACGCGGCTCGAGGTTGCCGAGGCGCAGGCCGGCGACATCGTCGCCCTCACCGGCTTTCCTGCGGCACACGTCAGCGCAACGCTTGCCAATCCGGCAGCGCCAGAGGCACTTCCCGGCATCGAGATCGATGAGCCGACACTGAAGTTGACGTTTGGGGTCAACACATCTCCATTCGCCGGCCGAGAGGGGGACTACCAGACCTCCCGCCAGCTCGGCGAGCGGCTACGACGCGAGCTGGAGACGAACGTCGCCCTGCGCGTCGAGCCGACCAGTCTGCCAGATGTGTTCTCCGTTTCCGGCCGCGGCGAGCTGCACTTGTCGATCCTGATCGAGACGATGCGCCGCGAAGGGTACGAGTTCCAGGTCTCGCGTCCTGAGGTCATCACCCGGGAAGAGGACGGCGAGACTGTCGAGCCGGTCGAGCAGCTGGTGATCGACACGACCGAGGAGTTCGTCGGCGCGGTCACCGAGCTGGTCGGCGGACGTCGAGCGCGGATGGTCGACATGGTCAACGACGGGCGTGGCAATGTCCGACTGGAGTTCGAAATCCCGACACGCGGGCTGATCGGGCTGCGCAACGAATTTCTCACGCGGACAAAGGGGAACGGGTCGCTCTCCTCTCGTCTGATCGGCTTCGAGCAGTGGCAGGGGGCAATCTCCTCGACGCGGACTGGCGCGCTGGTCGCATGGGAGGCCGGCACTGCCCTCTCCTATGGCATCGCTGGCGCACAGGAACGTGGCATGACCTTCGTGTCTCCTGGCGAGGAAGTCTACGAAGGCCAGATCGTCGGCCAGCACGCGCGTGGCAACGATCTGGCGGTAAATATCTGCAAGGCCAAGAAGCTGACCAACATGCGTGCCGCAAGCGCCGACGCCAACATTCGGCTGACCCCGCCCGTCATCCTCTCACTCGAGCAGGCACTCGACTTCCTGGCCGACGACGAGCTACTCGAAGTCACACCCAAGGCATACCGCCTGCGCAAGCGCATGCTGAAGGAGCACGAACGCGCTCGCGCGAAGAAGCAGGCCGAGTCACGCGAGGCGAACCGGGGGTAGCGGGAATCACAGCGGGAGAAACACGACGCGATTCACGAAATCGGGCTGATTGCCGGCCTTAGCAATCAGCTCCAGATCAGAGATACATCCCGCAACCGACACTCGCAGTTGGTGAGCGAAGATAACGTCTCCGAACGAAACGCCATCGCGCTGTCGTCGTGTTGCTGCGACGAGCAGATCGGTATCTTGCGAGAACAGAACACGTCCAAGCGCTGTCGCACGGTCGAGCAACCGTGAGTCGTCAATCTCTGTTGCCGCATCCTCGGCAGCTGTGATGACGTCAACTCGCCGCGATAATAACGCCGACGTCACTGCTCGTGGAACGTGGTGATCCATATAGAGAGCGATCAACTCAGCGCAATCGGAAATCGCGAAGTGCGGCGACGAATGGTGGTTCCACCGTCTCCCGACAAAGTTCGTCCACCAGAGCCAGGCCGCGCGCGATCTCGTCATCGAGCTCCTGCTGATGATCCCAGTAATAGGCCAACGCCGAGTGAATCTGGCCGAGCGTCAGATGAGGGAACTGAAAAGCCAACTCATCCGGGCTCCAGCCATATGCTTTCTGTGCTGTCACGAGTTCGGAAACCTTCATCGTCGTGCCAGCAATGCGTGGTACCCGGCCATCATCAAGGACGATGTGCTCATAACGTGTTTCTGTTGTAGACACGCCCATCGCTCCTCTCTGAGATACACGATTCGCTGGGCAACACTCGTCTGGGTCCAAGTATAGGATTCCAACGCAACGCTCACCGAATCCGTATCAGCGATTATGTCCGCTGATACGTCGCCACCATCATCCCGTAGTACGTCGGGGCCTCGTAGGACAGGAATGTCCCCTTCATCGGCACGACCTGCTTGACTCCCTCCAGCATCAGCAGCTGCCAGAGGCCGTCGATGGCGGCGTTGGAGATCGTCTCGTCGTCGAGCTTCAGCAGACCGAGGATGTCGTCATCCTTGATCGCCTGGACGACCGCGTCATCGACCCGCTTCGCGTCAGGGTGATAACCGTTGGCGTGATTGGGGTCGTGGCGGTGCGCCCAATCGCAGGAGGCAATGAACGCAATCCGGCGCTCGTCTGCCTCGGCCGCCTCAGCGACCGCCTTGCCGAACGCGATGTTGACTTCCTTCGGCAGCAGCCGCGAGGGCTGGACGACGACCGCAGCCGGCCCCTCATCCTCCGGCAGCCCATCGAGGAGGGCAGCGAGGACATGCCCCTTGCCCGGCAGGTTGCGATCCTGGCCGGCAAACCAGAGCGGGGTCATCGTGCCCCAGTCCAGCGGCATGATGCTCTGAGTCCGGTTCGAGCCCCCGTAGCCGACCTGGGCCACCGGTATCTCCGCCGCCCGCGCCCGCTCGACGATCGCATCGGCCAGCCGCAGGTCGAACGGCACGTTCATCTCGACCTTGCGGTCGCCGAGCGCCATCGCGCCGGCTCCGCGGGCGCAGTCTGCAATCGAGATGAAGCCATTCACTCGAAACCCGTGTGGTGTCGAGATAACGACGACATCCGGCTTCGCCGCGGCGAACTCGCGCTGCATCTGCTGCATCGACGCGCGTGTTGTCAACGCCCCCTCGGCGTCCTCGCTCAGTTCGGGGATAATCGGAAATCCGTGTGGCGCTACCGCGCC
>CALMXF010000198.1 GCA_937870985.1 uncultured Chloroflexota bacterium | reverse complement strand
GGCCGCGTCGGCGAAGATCACCTCGCCGGGATCGGGGTGCTCGATCTCACCCGTGAAGCTCAGGTAGCGCTCGTCACCAGTCGCGTGGCGCACCTCGATGTAGCCGGCGACTGCCGCGACATCGAAGGCGGCGACTGGCGTCGCGAAGACCAGCGAGGCGGCGTTGCACAGGTCGATCAGCGGGTGGATCCTCGGCAGCTCGCCCTCCTTGCGAAAGCGCCGCAGCAGCGATTCGGACGCGCAGCGGTATTGCGTCGGCTTCAGTCCCATCCGGGAGAACACCCGCCGCCAGGCCTGAACCTCCGGCAGCAGGCTCTCGCTGTCGTTGCCCATCCGTCCTCGCGCGATCTCGATCAGTTCGGCGATGGGCGCGTCGACATCTGCGTCGGCGCTGATTCCGGCCGTCTGGATGACCCCGACAACCAGCTCGGGGAATTGCCGCCAGATATCGCGGGAATGTTCGAAGTACATGCCGCCTCGATTCCACATGTCGCGGTGCGATCGGACCGAATGAGGATAATACGAGTATTGAACGCTCGATCGATGCAGGGAGGCGACTGAGTGGCGGACAGGATCCGGATCAACGCGCAGGCGATCGTGGCCTACCAGGATGGTGAGCATCGTATTCTCGAGGCCGGCTGCGTCATCGTCGAAGGGAATGAGATTATCCACGTCGGCAGGGACTTCGATGGCCATGTCGACCAGACGATCGACGCCAGCGACCGGGTAGTGACGCCCGGGCTCATCAATACGCATAGCCACCTGGCCGGCTCGCCACTGGATAAGTCCTTCATCGAGGACCGCGGCCGGCGGCAATTCTCGATGACCGGCCTGTCGGAGATGCTGCCGGCCCGCAGCCAGGCGATCGACATGGAGGGGCAGGAAGCCTGCGTCGAGTACTCGATGGCCGAACTGATCCGCACCGGCACGACGACGATCATGGAGATCGGCGGCATCGGCGACTACGTGGCCGACGCGGCCGAGAAGGCCGGCCTGCGCGCCTACATCGGCGACATGTACCGGTCGGGACGCTGGCTGACTCGCGACGGCCGGAAGATGGAGTACGACTGGAACGAGGAGGCCGGCATCAAGGGCTTCCACAAGGCCGTCGACCTGATCGAGCGGATCGACGGGCGGGCCAACGGACGGATCAAGGGGTTCCTGACCCCCGCGCAGGTCGACACCTGCACCGAGGATCTGCTGCGGATGAGCCGCGAGGCGTCGGACCGGATGCAGGTGCCGCTGGCGCTGCACGTCAGCCAGTCGGTCTTCGAGTTCGACGCGATGGTCCAGCGCCACGGCATGACGCCGATCGAGTGGCTGGAGTCGATCGACTTCCTCAGCGAATGGAACATCCTCGGCCACGCGATCCTCATCGCCGGCAGCAGCTGGGTGCAGTTCGGCGGCGACGACCTGTCGATCCTCGCCCGCCACGGCGCGTCGGTCGCCCACTGCGTTTGGGTCTTCGCCCGCCGGGGGATCGTCATGGAGTCGTTCCCCGCCTACATCGACGCCGGAGTGAACATGACGCTCGGCACCGACACCTCGCCGCAGTCGATGATCGAGGGGCTGCGCTGGACGGCGGTGATCGGCAAGATCATGTCGCGTGACACCGAGAAATCCACCGCTGCCGACGTGTTCAACGCCGCGACGCTCAACGCGGCCAAGATGCTGCACCGCGACGACATCGGCCGGATCGCGCCGGGGGCGAAGGCCGACCTGCTCTTCTGGGACGCTGGCTCGACCTTCATGGCGCCGCTGCGCGACCCGATCAAGAACATCGTCTACAACGCCGGGGCCGAGGACCTTCGCGACGTCATGATCGACGGCGCCTGGGTGCAGCGCGATGGCCGGGTGCTGAACGTCGACGAGCGCGCCGCAAGTAAGCGCTTGCAGCATGCGGGCGAGCGAATGTGGAGTGAGATGGGCCCCGGCGACTGGGCCGGCCGCGGGGCGGACGAACTCTCCCCGCAGACGTTCGGGCGGTACGAGGGGTAAGTGGAGCAGGCGGGGGCGGCATTGCCACCCCCGCTTCAGTCTAGTGGCTGACGGCGCGCTCCAGCGTCTTGGCGTGCTCGACCCACCCGGTAACCATCGATTCCGACGGGAGTTGGCGGACGAGCTTCTTGGCGGCGTTGATCTCGGCCATCGCGGTGTGGAGATTGGCGGGATTCCGCCGGGCCAGCTCGAGCGGGCTGTCCACGCCGGATGCTTCCAGCAGGTCCGCGTATTCCGAGCCAACGCCGCGCACGCGCATCAGGTCGGCGCGGTTGACCCACTCCAGAACGCGCGCGGTGCTCACGTCGATCTTCTCGGCGAGCTCTTCGCGGCCCTTGGATGTGCCGGCCGTCTGCAGGAGGGCCTCGGTCGTCGCGACGCCAGCGCCGGTGAGCTTCTCGGCGTAGGCCGGACCGATACCCTCGATGTCGATGATCTTGACCATGCCTGTCTCCTGTCGTGCGGCACGCGATAACCGACCAGACGGTTGATGGCGGCTCATTCGCGGCTCGATGGCGATAGTGTACGCCTCCGGTCAGCCGTGGCGGCATGCTCCGGAAAGGTAGATGACTAGTGGCCGGGTCTTCACCGTGAGGGGATCATCCCGCTATCGGGGGCCAGAAAAGCCGGAAGCCTGGTTCCTCGGAGACGGCTCCAAAGGCTCTCAGCTCACGTATCGCAATTGCGAGTACCCGATGTATACGTTTGCATTAGTTCTCATAGTCTTCTTATTGCGCGTTGGTGATGAGCATGTCATAATAGGCCGGTCATACATGGGGCCGTGATTGAGGTGCAGATGGTCTCGTCAGATGTCGCCAGTCGATACTTGACCCGACGAATGGCTGCGCTCTTGCTTGGTGCTACTATCTTCAGTGCATGCGGGTCGCCGGTCGCGGCGCCGCCAGCCACAGAGAGTTCGGGATCGGCGGAGACACCGATCACGCCCGTCGCGACCGTCGCGAAGGATGATCGCATTATTCCTCCCCCAACCCCAGATCCCGCCGCGCCATTCCACTTGTCAATGACGGGGCTGCTCGCGACCCGAGAGCCATTGACTGCGGAGGAGCTGGTCGCTCAGTACGACCTCATCGTAACAGGACGTGTTCAAGAGCTCCTGCCGGCGCAGTGGACGACTGAAGACGGGACGCGTCCCATAAACCCCTGGGAATCAGTGCCTAATCAGTACACCATTATCACGCCAGCGATCATCTTTCTTGACGCACCACCAATCGTAAATCGCGATCGCATACCACCAGATACCATGACGCTGACTGTAGCGTACGAAGGCGGACGCGTGGGGAACGACAGCGTCGAGCCGCTCGTGTGGACAGATCGGCTAAACGTTGGCGACCACGTACTGCTCGCGTTATCCGACTATCGCGCCTTCCTTGCGAACCAGCGGACTATGTTCGCTACCCCGAGAGGCCCGGCATGGAACCTCGGGATGACGTATCACCTGACAGCCGATGGCAAAGCCATTTCGTTTCTCGGAACACAGTCAGCGGCTGATTTGCTCGTCGCGACTCGAAGCGCAGCCCCTTCACCATCTGATGGGGTGACGCCGACTCCGTAACATAAGATAGTCAGGAGTACGCGTGATGTGCTGCGACGGAAAGACTCGAGTTGTCACTGCAATCACAGTGTTGTGGTTCTTGTCAATCTTCTTCTATTCCCTTTCAGGAACAGCACATGCTTACTCCACGGGGTATCGTTGGCCCCAAGGTACAAGCGGTATTTACTTCAGCGTCGCTCCTTCGCTCGCCAATTCAATTGGCTTGTCAGGACAGCAAGCAGCCGTCGAGCAAGCGATCCAAAACGCTGCTGCTGAATGGTCCAAGGCGGCCCGGCTATCCATCGTGTACAATTCCGGAGCCTCATATTCGGTGACCGCAAACTGGCTATCCAGCACATTCTTGGGAATCACTTATTATGGAACGAGTGGGTCAACGCTACAATCCGTCCGTACCGAAATGACCACTAACTCTGCCTGGATGCCTTGGCATCTAAATGCAACACAACCGGATGTATACAAGGTAATGCTCCATGAATTCGGGCACTGGCTAACGCTACTGGACCATCCTCAGAATATGTGGGATGGTGCGTATGGTGCCGTGATGTGGTATGGCGCAGAGAAGAGCGCGCTATACATTGACGACAAAGAGGGTGCTACTAACATGTACGGGATTTGGTCCAAGTTCGAAGTATCACAATATTTAGGGTTGTATCAGGTCCCGCCGACGTACTCTATTGGAGTTGCCAGTTTCGGTAACTGTGGAACAGATGCTCCAGATTATTGGACGTACAATGTTAGCTCTGAGGGGATTCCATCATCTCCCAGCGGTGGCAGAGTGATGCGGTTTCGCGGATGTGCGACATCAAACGGTTCCACGCCAAACTATGCATATTTACCACTAGCTAGCTATGAGCGTGACTCGAATGGAGAAGATACGAGCGGCCCTCGTTCGCCATGTGGCAGCCCATGCTGGATGAAGATAACGAGCGGCACCCATCTACGATGGGAGCAGTATAACGCAACGAAGTGTACCGTCACTTTCGACCTGGAGTTCACAGATGGGTCAAGCCTTCGTGACTCGGGCCTATACGATAGCGCCGGTAGGAGCGTGCATCCAACGAATCGCACTTGTGTCGTCACACCTCAGGGGTCGTGGTATTCAGTTGATATCGATCTTAGCCCGCTCGCTGGGAAGACGATCAAGCGTTGGCTCTTGGTGTACGACACGCCGCTAGATTCTGGAACGTGGCGGAGTTACTTCGACAACGTGCGAGTGACGTACTAGCCAACTGAGAGCATCGACCGGGATTCGTCCTCATCGCTTCGTTCGCCAGGACAAGTGGATGTGCTCGTGTCGGCGTCACTACGCATCGTCAGATCTCCACGGAATAAGCCCCCCGGCCAAGGGCGGGCCGGAGGGCGTCGTTCATGTCAGGTTTGGCGCTGGTGGATTACCAGCGGTCGTAGCTGCGCGATTGGCGGCGCGACTGGAAGCAGTCGGAGCAGTAGACCGGCTTGCCACTTGTCGGGACGAACGGGACCATGGTCTCGCGGCCACAGCTGTCGCAGACGGCCGGATGCATGACGCGGTCGCCGCGCGGGGCGCCGCCTTCGGAGCGGTAGCCACCGCCAGCGTTGCCACCCTGGCGGGACGCCTTGGCGGCGCGCCTGCAGTCTGGGCAGCGGCTGGGCTGGTTGGTGAAGCCCTTCTCCGCGTAGAACTCCTGCTCGCCGGCGGTGAAGACGAACTCCTGGCCACAGTCACGGCAGGTCAGGGTCTTGTCGGTGACACTCATCAGCGTGTCTCTCCTCGATAGGTGTGCCGTCGTTCTCTCGACGGCGTCTCGTAGTACTCCCGTGGCTCACGTGATTCAGCGGGAGAGGCCTCGGAGACACGCCCTTGTTGTCACCGTGATCTTCGCGCGGAATTCTATGATCCAGCCTCCTAATTCTATCATCCCAATGCAATACCCTGCGCCGACCTGTCCACTGGCTTAGAGCGACAACTGCCCACCCGGCCGGCCCCGACTCGGATAGATAGCGAGTACGCTTCTCCGTCCGCGGCCCGTCGGGGCCGACGCATCGAGGAGGCCCTACCATGCGCCACGGGATCGTCTTTCCGAACACCGATGTCCGCACCGTCCCCCAGCTCGCCGCCGAGGCGGAGCAGTCTGGTTGGGACGGCGTCTTCGTCCCCGATTGCATCAACATTCCCGCCAGTAGTCCGGAGATCGGCTTCGACCCGTGGGTCACGCTGGCGGCGGTGGCGGCGCGGACGAGTCGGGTCCGGCTTGGCACAATGGTCACGCCACTCTCGCGCCGACGTCCGTGGAAGGTCGCGCGGGAGACGATGACGCTCGATCATCTGTCGGAGGGGCGACTCGTGCTGCCGGTCGGTCTTGGCGCGTTGGACGATGAGGGCTTCGGCAAGGTCGGCGAGGCGACCGGCACACGGGAGCGTGCCGAGTTGCTGGATGAAAGCCTGGCGATCATCGACGGTCTCTGGAGCGGCGAGCCGTTCAGCTTCAGCGGCAGGCATTACACGGTCGGTGAGACGACCTTTTTGCCGAGACCAGTTCAGCAGCCGCGCATCCCCGTCTGGGTGGTTGGCGCCTGGCGGCGCGAGCGCTCGTTGCGCCGGGCGATCCACTGGGACGGGTTGCTGCCG
>CALMXF010000197.1 GCA_937870985.1 uncultured Chloroflexota bacterium | reverse complement strand
ACGCAGCACCTCGGCTGCGGCGAAGAACGCGTCGAGGTCCGCATGGACGACCCAGCGGTCGGCGTCGTGCGCGTACACTTCATCCTCCCGGCTGCCAATGCCAAGAATAGAACATATGTTCTATTCTGACTCGATAGTAAAGCCCCGCGCCGCCGATGTCAACCATGTGTCACACAGATGTTGGCGGCGAACGCGGATATTGTCCGCGCGCCGCCCGTCGGGCTATTCTGGTCGCCAGCGGGCTAGTTGACAGAGAGGTAGACGCCAGATGGCAGATGTAGCGCGAGTGGCGATCATTTCCGATGTCCATGGCAACCGACCGGCGTTTAAGGCAGTGCTGGCCGAGGTCGATCGGCGCGGCCCCTTCGACACGCTCGTCGGAGGCGGCGACTATGCGTTTGGCGGGGCGTTCCCCGACGACTCACTGGCGCTGGTTGTCGAGCGCGGGCTGACGTGCGTCCGCGGCAACACGGATGAGTGGATCATCGAGGCGGCCACCAATGGACGCCAGCCGGCCCACGGCTACGAGCCGGAGCAGGCGCACAGCGAGCTGCTGCGCTCGGTCGATGCCTGGGCCGCCGCCCGGTTGAGCGACGACCATCGGCGGCTTCTGGCCAACCTGCCGGTAAGTTGGGAGACGACGGGACCGAGCGGTCAGACACTCGCCTTCGTCCATTCCACGCCCTGGAGCACCCACCCGGTCATTCTCCCCGACGCGCCGGAGGAGATGGCGCGCCGGATGCTCGACGCCGCCGGCGCTCAGATGCTGCTCTACGGTCACATCCACTACGCCTACACCAGGCAGGTCGACGATCGAACGCTGGCGTGTGTCGGCAGCGTCGGGATGCCGTTCGACGGGGACTGGCGGCCGTGCTTCGCGGTTGCCGAGGATGATGGCGCTGGCTGGCGTGTCGAGCACGTCCGGGTCGAGTATGACCGCGAGCCATATCTGGCAGCGCTGCTGGAATCGGGCGTGCCGAACGCGGCGGAATTCATCAGCTCGATCCGCCAGCGAGGCGGATGAGCCGGGCGGAGAATCCGCGACCGCGTGGTATCATCGCCAGAATGTGGAGACTGGCGAACGATCTTGCACACACCGGTTGGGGCGGCTCGGAACCCGCGCTCCACGGAGTCACCCAGATATGACCAGAGTGTTCTTCGGGCTCTCGCTGGCGCTGGTTGCGATGCTCCAGGCATCGTTTGTGCCGGCCCTCGGGCTGATTGCTATCCAGCCGGATCTCGCGCTGATCCTGTTGCTCGCGTGGAGCGCGTCCCGTGGGATGGCCGAGGGAATGGCTTGGGCGCTGGGTCTCGGCATCTGGCTCGACCTGCTGACACTCGATCCTCTCGGAACCCACGCATTCTCGTTGCTGGTCGTTGCCGTTATCGGCGGGCTGGCCGGCCAACGGATATTCCGGTCGGGGATCGTCCTGCCGATCGTCCTGGTCGTCGTGGCGACACTGGCCTCCGGCCTGGTCGCATCGCTTGTGGCACGCTTCAGTGGGGATGCGGCCGGCGGGCTGGAGATGATGCGGCCGATCGTCGCAGCCGTGTTTCTGAACACCATGTTCGTGCTCGTTGGCTGGGTCGTCCTGCTCATCGTGGATCGCTGGATACCGCGTCATGTTTAAGAAGAATAAGCGCATGGAGCTCGTCCGCCCCGGCGAGCGCCGCCGTCGCGAAGAGAGCGACGGCGATGACAATCGAATCACGCGCCGGGTCCTTCTGGCCCGCGGGACGATCGGGCTGGCGTTCGTCGGGCTGGGTGGCAAGCTCTGGCAGATGCAGATTGCCGAGGGCAACGAGTTCCGGCGTATCGCTCGCGAAAACGTCATCGAGTTCCAGCGGCTGAAAGCGCCGCGCGGGCGGATCCTCGATCGCGCAGGCGAGCCACTCGCCGAGAATCGTCGCTCGTGGAGCGTCCAGATCATCCAGAGCCGGTTGCCGGATGACAAGGATCAGCGGGAGCACATCCTCGGCGTCGTGTCCCAGAAGCTGGCCCTCGGCAAGTCGCTCGTCATCGACCGGACTCTCGTCCCGGTCGGCTCCGAGGCGGCGGTTGTCAACGCGATCTCGAAGCGACTGGAGGTCGACAGCGCCACGCTGATCGCCCGCCTGACTGGCAGCGATATCGCGATGCTCATGCTTCGCGAGAATCTCTCCGAGCAGGACGCGGCAGGCTATGCGGCGAGCATGATCGATATCCCGGGCGTCCGCGTCGTGAATACCATCGACTACCAGCTCGCGAATCACCCACTCGAGGATATGCCACTGATCGTTAAGAAGGACGTCGACCAGGCGGTCGCGCTCGATCTGGCGTCGAACGCGCTCTACTTGCCCGGTGTCATCGTGGATGACGCGCTTCTGGTGCGTCACTACCCGGCCGGCCCGACCTTCTCGCACATCCTCGGCTACGTCGGTCCGATTACCGAGGAGGAGTACGACCACGAGCTGACGCCCAGTGGCGGCCATCTCTACGAAACCGACGACCGGGTGGGGCGAGGCGGGATCGAGCAGGCACTCGAGACGAGTCTGCGCGGAGAGAAGGGCGCCCGCTGGGTGCAGATCGACGCCAATGGGGTCGTCCGGGACGAGCTGCTCGACCAGCGCAAAGACCCACGTGCCGGCCTGAGCGCGCGGCTGACGCTCATTCGCGACTTCCAGATCGCCGCCGAGGCTGCGCTGCGCGATGGGATCGCCAACGCAAATGCCGACGCGCTGGAGAACGGCCGCGACCCGGTTGGCGCAGGCGTCGCGATCGCAATGAACCCGCAGAACGGCGAGATCCTGGCGATGGCCTCACTGCCGACCTTCGACAACCAGAAGTTCGTCGATGGGATCTCCGACGCCGACTACCAGGCCTATCTCGACGATCCGTTCGAGCCACTGCTCGACCGCTCGATCTCCGGCCAGTTCCCGCCAGGGTCGACATTCAAGCCGATGATGGCTGCGGCCGGCCTGCACGATGGCGCTCAGCGGCCCGACGGGCTCAGGCCAGACACGAAATTCCGCTGTCTCGGCCGCATCCGGGTGCCATGGACCTGGGACGAGACGCAGGGCAACGACTACCCGTGCTGGGAATTGGAGACGGGCCATGGAGACGTCGATGTCTTCACGGGCATCTCACACTCCTGCGACGTCTACTTCTACAACGTCGGCGCGCCAGACTCTGTCGCCGACAATGGCGTGCGCGTCCACTTCTACATCCCCAACGACCCGAACCAGCACTTCTTCATGGGCATGGGGGTCGAGAAGATGCATGCGTACATGACAAAAGTGTTCGGCTACGGTCGCGCGAGCGGCATCGAGCTGGCCGGCGAAGCGGATGGCATCGTCCCCAACCCCAAGTGGCTCTTCCAGACACTCGACCAGAACTGGTCGATTGGTGACACGATTAATATGTCAATCGGCCAGGGACATCTGCTCTGCACACCGTTGCAACTGCTCAATAGCACCGCGTCGATCGCGGCCGGCGGGAAGCTCTTTCGTCCGCGACTGATCCGCGACCTCGTCCGCGAGGATGGCGTCGTCGACCGCACGTTCCAGCCCGAGATGATCAACGACATGACGATCGACAAAGGCCCGAACGACCCGTGGATCGCCGCCGAACACCTGGCGACGGTTCGCGAGGGAATGCGTCGGACGGTGACAGAAGGCACAGGCATGGGCAAGGTCGACGTGCCCGGGATCGAGATCGGCGCGAAGTCGGGCACCGCCGAGTATGGCGAGGCAGTCGAGGGCAAGTACAAGCAGGGGCACGCATGGTTCACCGCATTCGGGCCGTTCGAAAACCCCGAGATCTGCGTCGCGGTGATGATCTCCGGCGGCGGCGCGGGATCGGTCTACTCCGGCCCGATTGCCAACAGCATCCTGCGGACCTACTTCGAGAATCAGTCGATTCGCGACGCCGCGCGGGCGTGACCGCTTCGGCGCACAGAGAGGAACGCCGGCACGTGGCCGAGACGCACGCTACAACGAGCCAGCAGTCACCAAACCACGTCGAGGCCGCAAGCGTCGCCCCTGGCCCGATCCATCACCTCGGCATCGTTGTTCGCGACATCACGGTTGCCGTCGAGCAGTACCGCGCGCTGGGATTCACCGGCGGCGAGGTGACGCGGGTGGCCGAGCAGAACGCCGACATCGCCGCGCTGCGG
>CALMXF010000196.1 GCA_937870985.1 uncultured Chloroflexota bacterium | reverse complement strand
GATCGGTCTTGGCGCCCGCAAGCTCAGCATGGGGAGCGCCCGGCTGGATGCCGCCCGGCAGTTGATCCGCATGACGGACAGCACCGACGACCGGCGCGACGCCGAGGCGCGGATGGGGCGAAAGACGTGAGGTCGCCCCTTCCCACCGCCGGACAACGGTGACGATGAAAAACCCTACTGCTGTGGCATCGCGGGGCCGGCGGCGGGTTGGCCCAGCTCGACCGTGCGCTGATAGGCGGCCCAGACGGCGCGGGAGATGACGGTGCGAAGGCTGCCCTTCTCCATCTGGTAGAGCGCCGCGGCCGTCGTGCCGCCCGGCGAGGTGACCATGTTGCGGAGCTCCGCCGGGTGCAGGCCGGACTCCCGCGCGAACTGGACCGAGCCCTGCATCGTCTGTAGCACGAGCTCCTCGGCGATCCGACGCGGGAAGCCCATATGGACACCGGCGTCGATTAGCGCCTCCATGACGAGGAAGACGTAGGCCGGCCCGGTGCCGGAGAGAGCGGTCGCCATGTCGACCATCTCCTCGCTCTCGACACGCACTGCCTCACCCATCGCGCCAAGGAGCGCCGCAACCGCCTGCGCCTGCTCGTCGGTCACCGATGGGGTCGCCAGCCAGACGGTCACGCCCTGCCCGATCTGCGCCGGGGTGTTGGGCATCGAGCGAACTAGCCGCTCGTGGCCGAGGGCCGCATGCAGCCGGTCGACGGTCGCGCCGGCCATGATCGAGACGACGACCTGGTCGCGACCCAGCCGGCCACGCAGGTCGTCGCCGACCTTGCCCAGCGACTGTGGCTTGATCGTCAGCATCACGATGTCAGCGCCTTCGGCGGCTTCGGCATTGTCGGTGACCATTCGGATGCCGTAGCGCTCGGCCAGCAGCTGGCGACGTTCCTCGTATGGCTCAGCGCCAACGAGCTGGTCGGTTGTGACGAGCTCGCCGCGCAGCAGCGTCGCGGCGATTGCCTCGCCCATCACGCCGCAGCCGATCAGCGCGATGCGCTTGCCGCGCAAGATCTCGATATCGCGTTCGGTCGCGTTCATGTGTCGTTCTCCTTCGGTGTCGATGACAGACGCTGATAACAGCGCGCGGACAGCACGCGTCTGCCATCCGCGCGAGCGGCTGCCGCGCCTGCCGGAGACGGGTTGGAGTCGAGGGGTTGCCCCCTACTCGCCGTCGCCGGTCGCGGCTCCGGCGGGCTCGGGGGTCGGCTCAGGGGCAACCGCGGTGGGAATCATGCCGAACAGGCGCGCGGCGTTGCCGTAGAAGATCCGCTCGCGCTCCTCGTCACCGAGGCGCAGGAGATCGAAGATCGTCTGCCAGTCGCGAATCTCTTCCTCGAATCGCTCGTTGTTGTCCGAGCCGTAGAGCAGCTTGTAGTGCGAGATCTCGTTCGGCACGAGACGTCGCTCCACGAGATGGCGGCGGACCATCTCGCCGCCGGAGATGTCGAAGAAGACGTTCCTCCGCCAGCGAGCGACGTGGGCGGCGAGATCGTAGTAGCCGATGCCTAGATGCGCCCCGATCAGCCTCAGCTCCGGGAAGGTGAAGGCGATCGTATCGAGCGTGATCGGCTCCATATGGGCCGACGAGACGCCGCTGCCGCGCGAGCGCTGCTCCCATGGACGGACGCGCTCGATCAGCTCGGGATCGAACGGGTCCTGGGTGCGGTAGTCCGCCCCGCCGCCGACAACGCCGGTGTGGAACAGGCAGGTGAAGCCGTGCTCCTCGGCCGCCTCGTAAATCGGGAAGTAGTCGGAATGATCGTAGCGCTTGAGCGGCAGGATGATCTTCAGACCGCGAAAGCCACGCGCGGCCGCCTCGTGAACCTGCGTCGGACCTTCCTGGTCGAGGTCGATGCCATACAGGCCGATGAACAATTCGGGGTCGCGCTCAATCGCGCGAGTGACCCGCTCGTTGTAATCGCCGAATCGCGAGCCGAGCAGGCAGAGGTGGACGACGCCGGCCGCAGCCGCGCGCTCGCGCAACTCGGTGATCGCGTCGTCCGGATCGCGATCCTCACCCCACGGAAAATGCACATGCGTATCGAAGATCTTCAATTGGCCCCGCTACTCCCTCACCAAACATGGCAAACAACGACCTAGTAAAGCACGAAATCTGTTCTTGCGTTCAACACTACCCGGCGCTGTCCTGCGGGTTATAGCCCAGCTCGCGGCGGGCTTTTGAGATGTCCCAGAACTGGCGTCGGTTGTTAGAGATCCCATAGTAAATGCCGAAGCGGATATCCGGAGTCGCCAGGCAGCGCTCGATGAGGTGCGCACAGTCGCGCTGCGAGAGCCAGGTAGCGCGGAGACGATCGTAGGTCTGCTCCGTTGTAAGGTTCAACCAGCCGGATGACTGGCCGGCGTCAACCGACCGTGGATCGTCGTCGGCACGGACGCTGCCGATCCGCAGGCAGAAGACGCGCAGACCGTGGGTATCCGAGTAGTAGCGTCCCATCGCCTCGCCATATGCCTTCGAGACGCCGTAGTAGGAATCCGGCCGGATCTCGGCGCGATCGTCGACGACGAGTGGGTTGGCCGGCGCGTAGATATCCGGCTTGTTGTCGAGCTCGTACCCTCCAACGGCGTGGTTGCTGCTGGCGAAGACGACACGCTCGACCCCGGCCCGATGCGCGGCCTCGAAAACGTTGTATGTCCCGATGATGTTGTCGCGCAGGATATCCGGCCAGGGAGTCTCGACCGAGATGGATGCGGCCAGATGGACGACAGCGTCCATCCCCGCGAAGGCTGGATGGATCGCGTCGAGGTCGCTGATGTCAGCGACATGGCTTGGGAAATCGGCCGGCCGATGGGTCAACGCCGAGATCTCGTAGTCGCCGGCCAGATCGTGACGGACCGCCGACCCGATCACCCCGGCAGCGCCGGTCACCAGCACACGCATCGATGTCTCCTTACGCTTCGGTCTGGCTCGCCTCAGTGATGATGTGTTCACGGGGCCGTATCCCGCGAACCGACTCCAGCGAGACCTCGATTGTTCGCTCCCCACGGTCTTCGGATCCACTGAACTGCAGGGCGAAGACCGCGTGCCGCTTCGGCGGGCTACCCGTGCCAACCCACTCGCCCTGGCGGAATCCTTCGATCGTCCGGCCAAGCAGCAATGCACGAACCTCACCAAGCGTGCGTTGTTTCCGATGGATTGCGCCGCCGCAGCACGGACAGGTCAGCGGGATGATGTGGTCGCCCGTCATCAGCAGCTCGACCTGGCCGTCTTCGCCCTCCGCGACGCCGAGGACGCGTTCGCCGCCGATCAGGGTATCGGCATACTCGACCGAACAGTAGAGATCGCCACGGATCTCGACAAGGGGGAAGCCGTCGCGCTCGCACGTCTCGACGCGCTGGAGGAACGGCAGCAGGGGCATACCTGTCATCGACGCACTCCGATGTAGCAGAACTCGCCGCGTCGCTCACGCAGCGCTCGAAGGCAACGATACCACCGGGTATACGGGAACCCCCGGGGATGAATCCCTGGGGGTTCCTGTCTCGTCACCCCTCCCGGAGGTGAGTGCGCTTCTGGTGTTGAGTTGCCTCAGATCAGGCCAGGACGACCTGTTCCTCGACGGAAGCGATGCGCTCGAGCTGCGTCAGAGCGTCACGGTATGCGACGACCGCGCCCTGAAGCTGCGTGTAGTACGGGTTCTCGCGGTAGGACTCCGGGTTACGCTCGACGATGTTCGACATCACGCGCTCGCGACTGCGGATCCTGGCGACCAGAACTGCTGCGGTGCTCATCTGAAGCTGACTATTCCCTTCGAAACACGCCGGTGGCGTTTCCGTCATCGACGCCGGCCGGTTACCGGTCGCCTGTTCTTTGCTATGCCAGACACCGCCAGAAAGCGGGGCACAAACGGATACGTTATCACGGCATGGCTATACGGTCAAGAGGCATTGGACCCGTCCACATCACCAGACACATCCTCGCTGCGAATGAATGCCCTATCATGGGTCTCATCTCGGGCAATCAGAGTGGGAGTGGCAGATGGTGGACGTTTCCTGGATGGACGCAACGACGCTGGCCCGGTCGATCCGCAACCGCGACGTATCGGCAGTCGAGGCCGTCGCCGCGTGTCTTTCGCGGGTCGAACGAGTGAATCCGGCGCTGAACGCAGTGGTCACGCTCGACGCCGAGCGCGCCCTCGCCCGGGCGCGCGACTGCGACCTGAGGCTGGCGGCAGGAGAATATGCCGGCCCACTTGCGGGTGTGCCAGCGCTGCTCAAGGATTGCCACGAGACCGCCGGTATGCGCACGACGGCCGGATCACCATTGCTGCGCAACTATGTGCCGGCCCACGATGGCGTCGTTGCTCGGAGACTACGCGAGGCCGGCGCGATTATTCTCGGCAAGACGAACGTCTCCGAGCTGCTGACCGATCTGCAGACGACCAATCCGATCTTCGGTCGGACGAACAACCCGTGGAATCTTGACCGGACACCGGGCGGGTCGAGCGGTGGCGCGGCCGCGGCGGTTGCCGCCGGGCTGGCGCCGCTCGATCTTTCCGCC
>CALMXF010000195.1 GCA_937870985.1 uncultured Chloroflexota bacterium | reverse complement strand
CATCGGTAGCGCCGGTCTCGGTCGCCTCGCTCAGCCGCTCGACGCGCACCTTGCGAACGCGCCGGTGCTCGACGTTCAGCACCGTCAGCCGGATACTGTCGGTCTCAACAGTCTCCCCGCGCACCGGGATCCGGCCGAGCTGGCGCTGGATAAAGCCGCCGACTGTGCCAGTTTCTGGCCCGTCCCAGTCGAGCTCCATCTCGTCGCACAGGTCGTCGATCGTCAGCCGGCCATCGACGATCAGCTCGTCGTCGCTGATGATCTCGAACGGGGGCGTCTCGCGGTCGTACTCGTCCTGGATCTCGCCGACGATCTCCTCGAGGATATCCTCGATCGAGACAACGCCGGCTGTTCCGCCGTATTCGTCGACAACGACGGCAAGGTGAATCTTCTGCTGCTGGAGCTCGTGGAGCAGGTCGTCCACCCGCTTCGACTCCGGCACGAAGTAGGCCGGCCGCATGAGCGCTTCGACGGTGATCCCATCGTGCGGTTCGTTCACATATGCCAGCAGATCCTTGGCGTAGATCACGCCGAGAATCTCGTCCATGTTGTGCCCATGGACCGGAATGCGTGAGTGGCCAGCGCCAATCGCAACATCGACTGCCTCGGAGAGTAGCATCTCTCGCCCAGCCGCGACGATGTCGATTCGTGGCACCATGATCTGCCGGGCCGTCACCTCCTCAAGGTGGAGGATGCCGGAGATCATGTCCTGCTCATCCTCTTCGATCGGGTACGGCTCGGATCGCTCCCAGTCGGAGGGATGCTGCGCGCTGAGGGTTTCCGTGGCCTCATCGGCCGGCGGCTCTGCCTCATAGCGGCGTCGACGATTGCCGCCAAAGAGCGTCACGATCCACTCGGCCGGCCGGACGATCGGCGCGAACAGCAGGGCGAGCACCCGCCCGACCTTGTGCGGCAGGTCGTTCTCGCTGCTCGCCTCCTCATTCGCCAGTATCCGCGGAATCAGCCGGCCAACGACGAGCAGAATCCCCAACGAGGTCAGCAGCCCCCACAGCAGCCCGCGGTCGCCCAACAGGTCGGCAAACACCCAGGTGAACAGAGCAACTGCGATGGCAGCGGCCAGCACCTCGATCAGCAAGACGGCCGATCGCAGCCGCTGCGTCCGCTCGATGGCGATCGCGTCCTCGCGGGATAGTCGGTTGTCAAACAGGCGACGGACATCGACGCGACTGACTGCGACGAGGCTGATCTCAGCCCAGGTGGCAACCGCCGAAAGCAGCAATGCAACGACGGCAACCGCCAGCTCTGTCCATTGGTTGGTACTCAAACAGCCCTCTCCAGGCTAGGACGTCCGCGCGTTCAGCCGAACAGCGCGCTGATCGACAGATCCTTATGGATCCGCATGATGGCTTCGGCGAGCAGGGGCGCGACAGTAAGCGTCTCGACCTTGTCGGAGCCGGGTCCGGTCGGAGTCGGCAGCGAGTCGGTCACGATGACCTTCTCGATCGGCGACTGGTGAATGATGTTGAGCGCGTCTCCGGCGAAGACCGGATGGACTGCCGCGGCATAGACCGCAGCCGCGCCGCGCTGCATCAGCATCTCGGCGGCCTGGACGAGCGTGCTGCCGGTCGAGATCATGTCGTCCACCAGCACGGCCGTCTTGCCGTCAACGTCGCCGACCATCTCGATCACCTCGGTGTCGTCCGGCGCGGGGCGGTTCTTGGCGATGATCGCCAGCCCGCCGCCGGCCCGCAGTCGGAACTCCTGTGCCCGGACGACGCCGCCAGAATCCGGACTGACCGCAACCAGCCCGTTGGTGTCCATGCGTCGAAATGGCGAGGCCAGGATCGGCGTCGCCCGCAGATGGTCAACCGGAATGTCGAAAAAGCCCTCGATAGCCGGGGCGTGCAGATCCAGCGTGAGGATTCGGTTGACGCCGGCCGTCACCAGCAGGTTCGCCACCAGCTTGGCGCTGATCGGCTCGCGGCCGCTCGTCTTCTTCTCCTGCCGCGCGTAGGCGAAGTACGGGATGACGGCAGTCACTCGCGACGCCGATGCGCGGCGGATGGCGTCGATCATGATCAGCAGCTCGACAAGGTGATGGTTCACCGGGTTCGAGAGCGACTGGATGACAAAGACATCGGACCCGCGGACGTTCTCCTCCAGCTTGACCCGAGTCTCGCCGTTGCGCCAGCTGTCGACGGTGGCGCGCCCAAGCGACGACTCGAGCTCGCCCATGATCCGCTCGGCCAGCAATCGATTTCCATTCCCAGCGAAGACCTGCAGCCGTCCGTCCATGCTCTCCTTCTGCTTCTATTCCGAGGGCTTGTCAGCGGCGGCGCCCCGCCTCGTCCGGCGGATCGGTCGGGCTGGCACGCCGACGACGAGCTGCCCCGGCTGGACTGGCTTCGTCACGACCGAGCCTGCCCCGGTTCGGCTGCCGTCACCGAGCTCGACCGGCGCAACCAGCATCGTGTCGCTTCCAACGAAGACATCGTCGCCGATCGTCGTCTGGTGCTTGTTCTGACCGTCAAAGTTGCAGGTGATCGTTCCGGCGCCGACGTTGACGCGCTCGCCGATCTCGGCATCCCCGAGGTAGCTGACGTGTCCGACCTGGGTGCCGGTGCCGACCCGCGCGTTCTTCATCTCGACATAATTCCCGACATGGACATGGGCTGCCAACCGCACGCCCGGCCGGAGGTGAGAGTAGGGGCCGATATCCGTCCCGTTTCCGATCTCCGACTGCTCGATCCACGACGCCCTGATGGTCACGTCGTCTCCCAGCACCGCATCCTCGATGACCGTCTGCGGCCCCAGCCGGCAGCCAGCGCCGATCGTGGTTCGGCCGCGCAGCGTCGTCCCCGGCTCGATCCGCGTGTCCTGCCCGATCGTGACGTCGGCATCGATCCATGTGCTGGCCGGGTCGACGATCGTGACGCCCGCCAGCATGTGACGCCGGAGGATGCGCTCGCGAATGACCCGCTCGGCGCGCGCCAGCTCGGTCCGGTCGTTGATCCCCCACGCCACCTCTGGTTCGGCCCGCACCAGCAGGACCTGGTCTCGCGGCCATTCCGTCAGGGCGGCCAGCGCCACCAGCTCGGTCAGGTAGTACTCCCCCTTGGGGCTACGAGTCAGCCGGCCGACATGCTCGCGCAGCCATCCAGCGCGGATGAGGCACATGCCGCTGTTGACTGGAACCGGTCCGTCGTATTCCCGATCATCCTCGTGGGCCTCGACGATCGCGACGATGCGGTTGCCGGTGGTTCGGTAGCGTCCATACGGCCCGGGTTCGTCGAGGACGACGGCGACGGTCGACAGGATCGGTTCCGCGGCGCGAGTCTGGTCGATAAGCTGCTGGAGCGTCACTGGATCGACGATCGGATGATCGCCGAAGATCACCATGACCCACGCGATGTCATCGCGCAGGACGGGTAGCGCGGCCCTCGCGGCATCGCCGGTGCCGAGCGGATCGGCTTGCCAGGCGATATCGGCGCGATCGGTGTACGGCTCGCGAAGCGACGCGGAGGTTGGCCCGATCGTCAGCACGATCTGGCCGGGCTGGATCGCTTCCGCGGCGCGGACCACATGTTCGATCATCGGAAGTCCGGCAATGGGGTGGAGCACCTTCGGCAGCGCCGACCGCATGCGTGTGCCACGGCCCGCCGTCAGGATGACGACAGCGACGTCCGCATTCCCGCCTTCATCTGGCCGGCTATCCGGAGGTTCCGTGGAGGATGTACTGCCGTCTGAGTCCAAGGGCCCCGATCATCACTGAGGGTTGCCGCCGGCCGCGCTACCACTGCCACAGTGGTAGTTCGCGGGCCAGGATTCGAACCTGGAATAAAGGCTCCAAAGGCCCTTGTGATACCGTTTCACCACCCGCGACCGACTATGCACTAGTGTAGCAAATGGCTGCTGGCCGTCTGATTCCGGATCTCGGCGACTACCCGAGCGCTTCCTTCAAGCGCGAGAAGAAGCCCTTTTCCTTCGGCATCTCGATCTCACGCCCCAACGAGGCGTCGAGCTGCTCGAACAGATGGCGCTGTTCCAGGGTCAGGTCGCGCGGGATGACGACGTGGACGGCGACGATCTGGTCGCCACGATCCCCGCCGCGGATGTCCGGCACGCCTTTGCCGCGCAGCTTGAATTGCTGATCCGGCTGGGTGCCGGCCGGCAGAACGAACTCCAGCGGGCCGTCCACCGACGGAATCTCGATCTCGTCGCCCAGCGTCGCCTGCGCGACAGTGACCGGGAGATCGAACAGGATCTGCTTGCCGCTTCGTCCCAGTTGCGGATGCGGCTTGACCTTCAGCGTGACGAAGAGGTTGCCGGGCACCCCATCGCGAATCTGCTCGCCCTGGCCGCTGAGACGCAGCGTCGATTGCTCGTCGACGCCCGGCGGGACGTTCACCACGATCTTGCGCTTCTTCGACTGCCGGCCACGCCCGCGACAGGTCGGGCAGGGGTCGGAGACGATGACTCCCTCGCCCCCGCAGCGATCGCAGGCCGTTGCCGTCATGAACTGGCCGAGGATCGTGTTCTGAACTCGCCGGACCTCGCCGCTGCCGTTGCAGACAGGGCACGTCTGCGGCGTCGCGCCGTCGCGCATGCGGGTGCCATGGCAGTCGTCGCATGGCTCGTAGCGAGTGACCTCGATCTCTTTCTCGACTCCGAAGACTGCCTCCTCGAAGGTGAGCGTGATCGTTGCCTTGATGTCTCCGCCACGCGGGACCTGCCGCTGCCGCCGGCCGCTGGAACCACCGCCGCTGAAGAAGGTCTCGAACAAGTCTCCGAATGGCGAGCCGCCGAACCCGAATGGGTCGCCCGTCGCGCCAGCGCCAGCGCCGGTGAACGCAGCGTGACCAAAGCGATCGTACGAGGCTCGGCGTTCGGGATCGCTAAGAACCTCGTTGGCCTCGTTGATCTCCTTGAACCGCTCTTCGGCGTCATCCTCTTTGTTGATGTCGGGGTGGTACTTGCGCGCCAACCGTCGGTAGGCCCGCTTGATCTCTTCGGCTGACGCGGTGCGGGAGACCTCCAACACCTCGTAGTAGTCGCGCTTTTGCTCCATCGCGTCGTTCACCCGTAGCTGTTCTGTTGTGGCAATCTTGTCTATCGGCGAGGTCAGACTCCAGCCTCGCGGCTTGCGCCACGCCGACACGAAATCATAGCATCGACGGCCACCTGCTGGCGGCGGCATCGCGCGCCGTAGCGCCCTGAGTGGTCGAGCGGGTAGCATTCAGGGAAATGTCCGACATCTGATGAATCCGGGAGTGTGGGAGTACATGGCAGAGGTCAAGCAGGTGCGGGTCGAGCCGCTGAAGCGGATCCTCGGCTGGGACGACGTCCAGCGGAATGTCGAGGCGATCGTTGACCGCCTGAGAGATGACTACGATACGATGCTCGTGATCACGCGGGGCGGAATGATCCCCGCCTGTCTGATCAGCGAGCAGCTGGGCATTCGCAACATCATCGTGGCCGCTGTCCAGTTCTACACCGGCATCGGCGTCACGCTCGATTCGCCGGTCTTCCTTCAATTCCCGGCCGACGAGCTGTTGCGCGGCAAGTCGGTCCTTGTTATTGATGATGTCTGGGATAGCGGGCGCACCGCCGTCGCTGTTCGCGACCGCGTCTTCGCCGCTGGTGGCCGGCCCGAGGTGGCTGTGCTCCACTTCAAGCCGCGATCCTCGCGCTACCCCGGCGACGCTCCTGACCACTATGCCGAGCTCACCGACGACTGGATCGTCTACCCGTGGGACGACGAGCGGTAGCCATTCGGGCGCTCCGCACTCGCTGGCTCTATGGCTGCCCGGGACGCGCCGACGCGGCTAGCCGATACGGAGCAGGTGGCTCGAGCATCGACAGCACCTGCCCGAGGCTGCCGAGAATCTCGTCGGCGTCCTCTACTCCGTTGGGTGAGCCGGCCTCGGGAATCGCGAAGCAAAGCATGCCGGCCTCCCGCGCGGAACGGACACCATTCGGCGCGTCTTCCAGCGCAAGGCAACGTTCGGGTGGAACCCCGAGCATCGAGGCAGCCCTCAGATAGATGTCCGGGTGCGGTTTCCCTCGATCGACCTGGTCGCCGGTAACCTCAACATCGAACACGCCGGACAATCCGGCGCTGGCGAGCGCCAGGTCGACGTATCGTCGGTGCCCCGAGGTTGCCAACGCCAGCGGGACGCCTTGCTCCCGAAGCGCCTCGAGCAGCGCGGAAGCGCCGCGCCGCGCGTCGATCTGGCCGCGCGCCGCCTCCAGAAACAGCTCATCACGCTCGCGCATCGCGACATCGGCCGGGACCGGGAGGCGGAGCAGGTCGACGAAGATCTGCGCTGCGTCCACCGCGCGGAGGCCGAGCATGCGTTCAAGCACGTCATCGCGTAGCGACGTTCCGAATTGCTGCGCGTAGGCATCCCACGCCCATGCCTGAAGCGGCTCGGAGTCGACCAGCAGCCCGTCGAGGTCGAAGACGACTGCCGAGATCTCCCGGATGCTCATGCCTGTTGGTGCATGGGAAGAAAGATCCCCCCACGACGCTGGGCGGTCCGGTACAGGGCCGGAGCGGCCATCATCAAGTAGGTTCTGCCATCGAGCCCTTCGACCAGCGATCCCGGGATGCCGTGCCCGCCCAGCCAGGCCCCGACCAGCGCGCCGGTCATTGCGCCGATCGCCGCC
>CALMXF010000194.1 GCA_937870985.1 uncultured Chloroflexota bacterium | reverse complement strand
CGCCGTCGCGGCGCACTCGCGCGTTACGTCCAGTTGACCCGGATCGGATCGGGCGTCCGCCAGAATGGAACGACGCGCGGGACGGGAAAATGGGTGTGATACGCTTCTCCGCTGGTCGCGGGGGCCAGTCTGTGCCGCCCGCCTGGCGGAGTCGAAGCAATGGATACGGGGGCAGACGGGTGGCAGTCGAACGGACGTTGATCATTCTCAAGCCAGACGCGGTGCAGCGCGGGCTCATCGGCGATCTGCTGGGTCGATTGGAACGGCGGGGCCTGAAGTTCGTGGCGCTCAAGCTGATGCAGATCTCGCCGGAGCTGGCCGAGCAGCACTACGGCGTCCACAAGGGCAAGCCGTTCTATGCCGGCCTGGTTGAGTACATCACCTCTGGCCCGGTCGTCGTTGGTGTCGTCGAGGGGCCGTCGGCGATTGACGCGGTCAGCAACCTCGTCGGCGCGACCAATCCGGTCAACGCCGCGCCCGGCACAATTCGGGCTGACTACGCGATCACGATCGGTCGCAACCTGATCCATCGCTCGGACGGTGTGGAGACTGCCGCCCACGAGGTTTCTCTGTTCTTCACCAACGATGAAGTCATCTCATGGGGCCGCGACACCGACCGCTGGATCGTCGAAGAGTAGCTCTTCCCGAGGCTTGGCCGAATCTCCGATGCCCCGCTAGCTCAGGCCGGCGGGGCATCATCGTCTCCGGCGACTTCCCGCCGCAGTGTCTCCGCGATCAGCGCGACCGGAACGGATCCGAACGACAGGAACCGGTCGTGGAAGCGGCGGAGTGAGAAGCGTTCTCGCTCCAATCTGGCGATTTCGGCGCGGAGGGCATGAATCTGATCGCTGCCGAAGAGGTAGATCAGGGCCGTGCCCGGAAACATGCTATTCCTGACTGCCTCGGCCCATGCTGCCGCGGCAGGCATTCGCACCGTTGCTTCGTAGAACGCTGCCGCGCCGGCGATCGACAGCCGACCAATGTGCATTCGCAGGTCCACCAGCGCCCGCGCCGCCATCCGCGCTCGTCCGTGGAGCAGGGAAAGCTCCTGCGCCGGAGTGAGGAACCCGATCTCTCCCATCAGGTCGGTGGCGTAGCACGCCCATCCTTCGGCCATCGTCCCGCCGCTGAACATCGCGATTCGCGCGGCGCAGTCGACCGCCGCAACCTGCCCGATTCGCGATGCCGCCCGATACGCGTGCCAGTTCTGGACGTGGTGGCCGATGCCGCCGTGGTGGATGACGTGGTTCAGCGCGATGACACTCTCGTTCGTTCTTCGAAGAGTCTCCATCTGCTGGCGCGTCGCTGCGGAGTCTAGCGGCTCGATCAGATAGTCGACGACTGCGACAGGATCGAACGCTGCCGGCGCGCGGTAGAAGAGGAAGTAGAGATCCATCGCCGCGTCCTGCGCCCAGTTTGGGCGCGGAATATAGCGAAGCGGATAGTCTGGCCAGGTCAGCAGGCCATCGGTCACAGCCAGTGCGCGCGCTTCCCGCCAGACCTCGCCGAAGCGTGACTGGTAGCGATCGGCGGTCGGGTGGTCGTCAGCCAGAGCAGCGAGCGCGGCGCTCCAGTCGGCGAAGCCCAGCTTCG
>CALMXF010000193.1 GCA_937870985.1 uncultured Chloroflexota bacterium | reverse complement strand
AGCTCGATCCAGAATTCGCCGGTTTCCCTCTTGTCGATGATCCCGCCATCCGTCGTAGATGATTGCATCGAGTTGGCGACCGTACCGTGAAGAATCTTTCCAGCGAATCGGGGAGGAGAAGTGAGCCACAGTGGGCCGCTACCGGGCGGAACACCGTCGGCCGACGACACAGCTGCCGGAACGCCGTGGGTACGAAGAGCCACCAGCATGACGACGATCAGGCCGGTTACGATCACCATCACCCCGACGTATCGGGCGCGCATTGGCATCTCCTTTCGGAAGTGATTGCTTGTTACCATAATACGTTCTTGAGGCAGTTTGTCAAGCGTTATGTTGCGCCATTGTGCCGTTTTCGAAGCCCTCCGACTCTGTCGTTCCCAACGCGTCGGGGATATCATCACCCCATGCAGGGGATGGTGATGTTGAATGTCCGATCTCGGACTCGATTGTTGAGCCCTCCTTGGATGCTATCTCCGGTAGCTCAACGCCGACGAGGTGCGCCCTCGATCACCGATTGACCCGATGCTCTTGACGCGGTAGAATGTTGTCAGTGATTAGAACATGCATTCTATTCGAGTCGTCTGCGCGGGATGGATTCAAAGACGAAAGGCACACGATCGTGACGGAACGCGACAAGGCAATCGACCTGGCGATGACGACGATCGAGCGGCAGTTCGGCAAGGGCTCGATCATGAAGATGAACGACTCCGCCGGCCGAATGCACATCGAGGCCATCCCGACTGGCTCGATCGCGCTCGACCTTGCGCTGGGGATCGGCGGCATCCCGCGCGGCCGGATCACCGAGATCTACGGGCCGGAATCGAGCGGCAAGACGACCCTCGCCCAGCACATCATCGCCGAGGCCCAGAAGATGGGCGGCGTGGCGGCCTACATCGACGCCGAGCACGCCTTCGATCCGCTCTATGCCGAGCGTTGCGGTGTCGTGCTGGACGATTTGCTGATCTCACAGCCGGACACCGGCGAGCAGGCGCTGGAGATCACTGAGACGCTTGTCCGCTCCGGCGCGATCGATGTCATCGTCGTCGACTCGGTCGCCGCGCTGGTGCCGCGCGCCGAGATCGAGGGCGACATGGGTGATTCGCACGTCGGCCTGCAGGCCCGGCTGATGAGCCAGGCGCTACGCAAGCTGACCGGCGCCATCTCTCGCTCACGCACCTCGGTCATCTTCATCAACCAGCTGCGGATGAAGATCGGCGTCATGTTCGGCAGCCCGGAGACGACGACCGGCGGCCAGGCGCTGAAGTTCTACTCGTCGGTCCGGATGGATATCCGCCGGATCGAGACGATCAAGTCTGGCACCGATTCGGTCGGCAGCCGGGCGCGGGTCAAGGTCGTCAAGAACAAGGTTGCCCCACCATTCCGCCAGGCCGAGTTCGACATCATGTACAACGAAGGCATCTCGAAGGCCGGCAGCGCGCTCGATGTCGGCGTCGAGCTCAGCATCGTTCGCAAGAGCGGCGCGTGGTTCTATCTCGGCGAGGAGCGACTGGGCCAGGGCCGGGAAAACGCCAAGGAATTTCTCAACAACAACCCGGACGCCCTCGCCGACATCGAGAAGCGCATCCGCGCTACATCGCCAGAGCTCTCCGGCCGGACGGTGATGGACGAGGTCGCAGCCGTCCTCAGCGGCGCAAGCGAGGACGACGAGCTCTAACGGCGGGATCGAGAACTCAGGTAGCCAGTGAACGGGGACGGCGCTTGCCGTCCCCGTTCGTCGCGCTCAGGCAGCCTCGAATGCCAGCACCTCACCGTTCATCGGGATCCGCAGCTGGCCGGCGACGCCCGCCTCAGTGGCTGCGGCGGCCAGCGCGTGGCGGGTGAGCAGGCAGTGGTTGATCGCATCCATGTGCGTGGCGATAACGGCGCTATCCGGCGCGGCATGGCAGACACGGATGACATCGGCCGCTGTCATCGTGATCGGGTCGCCGACGAGGAATTGTGCCGCGCCGCTATTGACGACGATGATGGCTGGCGCATATGCCCCGAGCGCGTCCTCCACCTCAGCGCACCAGATGGTATCGCCGGCGAGGTAGAGGACTGGCTCACCTGGCGCGCGCACGACGAAGCCGGACACCTTGCCCATTCGCTCGCCGATCTCGCCGGTGCCATGGTGACCACCGGTCCGCGTCAGCTCCAGCCCGTGCCACGCGAGCGTGTCGTCGATCGGGGTCACGTCGGTGAACCCGTCGGAGCAGAGCCGCTCTTCATTCCCCGGTTGGCACAGCAACGGGAGGTCCTTTGGGAGGAGTTCCGCCGCGCGGCGGTCCCAGTGATCGCCATGCAGGTGGGTGACGATCGCGCCGTCGAGTGTGGCGATGAGCTGAGCGAGCGTCGCTTCATCGTAGGGCAGCTTGACTGTCGGGTTACGCACCTGGTTCGGCGTGTTCGGGATCGGGTCCGAGTTCTCCCGCGCGCCGAGCATCGGGTCGATCATCAGCCGCTGGCCACCGACCTCGACAACGAGCGTGGCATGGCGGAGAAGCTGAATCTGCATCTGCCTCCTCTGGCCGGCCCGACCGGCCTCTTCGACTCAGATCGTTCGAGCAGTGTACTCCAGGCCCACGATGCGATCCCCCGGTCGGTCACTACGCGAGGGAAGAAAGACAGTGGGTCAGTCTACGCGGCAACGAGGGACGGCCCGGCAACTGCCGGGCCGTCTCTCATTCATTGTCGTTTCGGAGGGGTTAGCCTACGCGGCGAGCAGTGTAGTATCGCGAACCCCAATAGCTGTCCCAGATGCTGGCGATCGCAACGCCGACATTCTCACTCTGGGCATTGACCATCTTGCCGCCGCCGATGTAGATGCCGACGTGTGACAGGCCCCACTTGTAGGTGTTCTGCTGGAAGACCAGGTCACCCGGCTGCAGGTTCTCCGGATCGACGTAGGCGCCGCTAACGGACTGAACCTCTAGTGAGCGAGAGAGACCGGCATCCGTCACCCGGTTGACCACGTAGTAGGTGAAACCGGAGCAGTCGAAGCCCGCCGGAGTCGTGCCGCCCCAGACGTAGGCCAGACCGACGTAGTTGAGCGCTTCGGACACGATCGCATCGCCAACACCGCTAACCGGAGCAATCGGCGCGGCAGGCTGCTCAGCCGGTGGCTGCTCGACAGGCTGCTGGGCCGGCGGCGTGACGGATTCAAGGGTTGGCGAGGTCGGCGCGGCATCAGTCCACGCCAGGTATCCGCCATGAACCCAGCCGACGGTGCTCAGATAGTCGACCTGGTACCAGCCATTTCCCTCGCCATCCCAGGCGGGGCCGTCGACGATAACGACGACGTTTCCCTCTGGGACGACAGTCAGCACGCCTGCGCCGTAGTACGCCTCGGAGCGGACGTTCAGCCCGCCACCGCCGGTGCCAGAGACGGCCGCCCGGTCACCAACGCTCAGCCCGCTTGTCACAGGGTGGCTGGCAACCACTGCTGGCTCGACAGAATCCCCGTTGCCGCCGCCGATCGACAGATAATCCATCGACGCGTAGCCGGTCATGCCGCCATAGGTAACCTGCGCCCAGCTCCCGCCGTCGCTGCCGGTGAGCCACGACTGGATAACGCCGACTGACGCGCCCTCTGGCATGACAGCGATGACGCCGGCCGCCGTCGTTGCGCCATCGCGCAGCCGCAGGCCGTAGCCATCGGTGCCGACGACCGCGGCCGAGCCGGAAGAAACCGCCGCCCCGGCAACAGCCTCGTAGCGAACTACGGATGGGTCGCCAGAGATGTAATCGGCGATGGCCCAGCCCTCAACCCAGCCGTCCGACGTGTCGACCGAGATGTAGTACCAGCCGGAGCCGTCGTCGGCCCAGACGGGGCCATCGACGACGGAGACCTCAATCCCCTCATGCAGGGTTGTGATGATCGCGCCGGAATATCCCGCCACGTCGCGCACGTTGATGCCGTCACCGTTGGTGTAGGCAATCTGAGCGGAATCACCTGGAACGAGGTTGAGATCAGCGGCGACTGGAATTCCAAGCGCCAGCGTCATCGTGATCGCTGCGACAATCGCCAATAACGAGCGACTTCGTCTCATGCGTCGCAATAGAGTTCCCTCCTAAGACACCCCACGAGAGAATCCGGCGCACGCCCTACGAGCGTGGCGCGCATCGCCAACCAGGCGGCTGATACGGTTGTCGGATTCTCTTCGAGCAGATCGCCGTGTCACTCCACAATCGTGGTGCTACGTCAGCGACTGCCCAGCCCCTCCCGAAGGCTGTCCTGGGTGTTGGCGGTTCCGAACATCTCCAGCGCCGCACTCCCCTAGTGCGTGCCCTGCCACTCGCGGCAGATATGCAGGAACCTGACGATTACAGCCCGGATTCGCGTCGTTGCCCCACAACAGCATCGAATCCAGTTTCACTGCTAGACGACCTTGCCGTCCAGCCGGGTCTGTTGGCCGTTTCCAGAACGCGTCCCAGACATCATCGTCTCAGGAACGAAGGCACCTTAGCACAGAATTCGAAGGCATGTCAACCAATTCACAAACTATGTACGTACACTCTTACGCACCCGATCAGGGCCAATCGTCGGCGTCGCGTTCGGCCACTTTTCGGGCCAAATAGCCCGTCCCCAAGCCAAAACCGAGGGCGGACACACTCGCCAGCAGCACCCCGGCGCAGAGGAATAACACAAGCGTCACAATCGACCGAATTGGCCGTCCGCCGGTGTCCAAACCGGCCCCCAGGCCAGTTGACAACATGGCACAGATTGCAAGTGACGCGAGTGCGGAAATGACGGCCAGAAGTGTTGCGCGCCTTGCGCCGCGCCCGTGACCGATGAAGAAGGCCTCGCCATAGCCGAGCGCAACCGCGACCGGAACGAGCAACACCCATCCGGCGATGACGATCGCGCGCGCGGCCCCGCCGTCGACGAGACCACCAGCGAAGACAGCCGCACCCAGGACAAGCACGGTCACTGCCGCGCGCTTGCGGAGGACAATCGGGTCGAAGAATCGATTCCGCGCATGCATCCAACGGGTCGACCGCACATCCACTGGAGACGATCCGTCCTAGGACATTCCGGCGTGGAGATCGATCGCGATGGCGATCGAATACCCTCGGCGTCGGGTCATGTCCCGGCCTCCCGGCGCTCGGGGGCCAGCTCCTGTTCGGTCGCGCGACGCGCGTCGGCAACCGACTCCAGCTCCGCCTGCGCCTGCTCCAATCGCATCCGTGAGCGTGACTCGTGAAGGACCCATAGCTCGCGGCGCAGTTGACCGGAGAGTTCGCGCGTCTCCTCAATTCGCGTCTCGAGCGCAGTGGTCCTGGAGGCTAGCTCGCGGTCGATATCATCGAGATCCCCGAGGCGCTGGCCGAGCCACTCGTCGCGCTGATCGGTCGACTGGCGCAGGTCATGCCACTGCGTCTGGATCTGCCGGCGGATCTCATCGATCTGCTCATCAATAAGGTTATCCCGCTCGGCAGACTGTGCGGCGAAACGGCTGATCTTCTCCTGCAGGCGAGCGTCAGCCACCCCCAACGCATCGAACAGCGGGTCCAGGTGGGCGATCGAGTCGCGCATATCCTCAATTGCGACAGCGTGCCGATCGAAGATAGCCGGCAGCTCGTCGATTCGCGCGGAGGCGTTGAGCGATTCCTGGCTGACTTCGGCGATGCGCCGCCGGAAGTCCTGCTCGACGATCTTGATCGCGTCCTCGGACAGCTGTAATCCGCGGCGGGTCTCGTCCAGCTCAGCTCGCAGCCCCTCGATCGATTCGCGCGCCGCCTGAACAACGCTCGCGTTGCGCTCCGTCTGCGCGGCGATATGGTCGATCAGCGGCCGCAGCTCATCGAAGCGGCGCTCGCCCTTGTCGGCCTCTTCCCTGCCGCGCCGCAGTGCCTCCCCAAGCTCGCTGACATGTGCCTGGATCGAGCGCAGCGGGCGGACGAATCCATCAACGCGCGCATCCAGGTCGGTAAGCTGCTGACGCAGTCGCTGGTCGTCGAGATGATGCGTCTGCAGCGTCTGGGTGGTCTCGTGACGCTGCTGCTCGACGCCGGCTCGCACCTGGCCAAGCGCCATCTCGTGTGACTTGAACAGCTCGTCGCCGCGCGCCTGCCGGGCCATCAGCTCGTGAACAATCCCGCGCAGCTCATCGATCTGCTGCTGAAGCGCGATCATGCGGGTCTCATCGCCGGCATTCTCGCGCAGGTCCGGCCGTCCGCTCATGCTCTCCCCATCTCTGTCCAGACCCGACGATCCGGTCGTCCGACTCCAGACGCGCGTGGTCGACATGGTGCGCGCCCGAGGATTGCGGCCCGACCGGCATCAGCGCCGGCACGACATGTCGCGATCATCCAGTCGCCGCTCATCGAGCTTGACGCTCAGGCGCCAGACGATGTCGGATGATCGAGTGCCTCAATAGTCGCCACCACACTGTCGCCGAGGGCCTTGAGATTGTAGCCACCCTCAAGGATCAGCACGAGCCGGCCCGCGCAGAGCTCATCGGCCACGTTGCGCATCCTGGTAGCCATCTGGCCGAAGCTCTCGGTCCGCAGACGCATCTGGGCGAGTGGGTCGTCGGCATGAGCGTCGAAGCCGGCCGAGATGAGGATCAGCTCGGGAGCGAAGGCGCGCAATGCTGGCAGGATCACGCCATCGAACGCCGCGAGGTAGATATCCTCGCCCGTGCCAGCCGGCAACGGAATGTTGATCGTCGTCCCACGGCCTGGCCCGCCACCCTCTTCCTGTCGCGACCCGCTTCCCGGGTAGAACGGGTACTGATGCAGCGAAACGAACAGGACGCTCGGGTCTTCCCAGAAGATGGCCTGGGTGCCATTACCGTGGTGAACATCCCAATCGACGATAGCAACCCGGCCCACACCGTGGGCAGACTGTGCGTAGCGGGCAGCGATGGCAACAGTGTTGAAGAGGCAGAACCCCATTGCCCGATTCGGCTCGGCGTGGTGACCGGGCGGACGGGCAAGCACGAATGCCCGAGGCGCGCGCCCTGCCAGCACGGCGTCGACTGCGAGACAGCCCCCGCCGGCCGCCAGCAGGGCTGTTTCGTAGGAGTGCGGCGAGACCCAGGTATCCGGGTCGAGCCACGCCCCACCCTGTTCCGCCGCCGATCGAACTCGTTCGACCAGCGCCGACCCATGGACCGCCAGCACACGCTCGACCGCTGCCGGCTCGGGCGGCAGCAGCGGCAGCGTGTCGAACAGGCCCGCCTGTCGCAACGCCCGCTCGATCGCCACCCAGCGCTCCGGTGATTCGGGGTGCGACCCCGTTTCATGATCCAGATACGCCTCTGACCAGACAAGCGCTGTCCGCGTCGTATCAGTATTCATGGCGAGAGTATACGGGCAGGTGGAAAACGGGAATGTCGGAGCTGATCAGCCGATTCGCCAGGGTCGGTCAATCCCTGTTTCCGCGAGCTGGCTGCTTACGATTCCTGAGCGACCCGCCGATTCTGACACAACGATCAGGGCGTGCCGCGCCAGGTCTCGGGGTTTGCCCGGGCCGCATAATCGGATGGGTGAGGGTGGCCGTCGAGCGGACGTCGCATGACGACCTCGACGCGATCTTCAGCAAAGCCAGAGCGCTTGTAGAACGCGTGCGCTTCGGGGTTGGTGACGTCGACCGTCAGCTCGACAAAGGCGCAGCCATCGGCGAGGCAGCGCTCGGTTGCCGCGTCGAGCAGGGCAGCGCCGATCCCTTTGCCGCGCCAGCCGTCTGCGACGACAAAGCGGCGAATAACCCCGAATCGGCCATGGTTGGACTTCCAGGAGAGGAAGAGCTCCAGTGTGCCGACGACCTCGCCGTCGACCTCGGCAACCAGCACCGACGATGGCTCGTAGGCGTCGTCGTGGTATTCAGCCAGCGTTGCGCGCTCGTCGAAGCACCAGTCGACACTGCGATGCATCTCCGACCGCCGCGCGACATCCTCGTAACGACCGGGCCTGATGGTGATCTCCAGATCGGCCATATGCTGGATCCCCTTCTCCGAGCGTTCGCGCTACCGCTCCGGTTCGCGGCGCGTCCCACCGTAGATTCGCACTGTCGTCGACTCCATCGCAACCCGGACGATGTCGCGCCGCCCGACCACGACCTCCAGTCGTTCGGGCGGGCCGTCGGATCCGGTGACGATGGCCAGCGCCGCATCCCCACCGAGCCGCGGCTTGTCGGTCACCAACACCTGTCCCGGCGCGGAGACCCGCCCCGCGGTGAGGGCGAGAACGATGCTGGTCTCTCCACGACGAACGACGACTGCGGCAGCCTGCCCCGACGCCTGCGTGCCGATGACTGCGATACGCAGGGTTGCCCCATCGAGCTCCATCATTCCGTCACTGAAGCGGAGATCCACGCCCAGTCGGCGGCTCATTTGCTCGACCATAGTCCAACCCGATCCGGCCCCCGGGACTCCGGCGATGATCACCTGGGCTGGCCGAAGCTGCTCGATCACCGCCAATAGCGCCGGCACAATGTCGTCGTCGGCTGGCGCAATGACGACCCGTGGACGCGGCGACATCGGCCGCGACAATCTGCTTGTCAACGCCTGCGCCTCTTCGCGATCCCTGGTGTTGAGCACCAGTGCCCGCCAGTCGCCATCTTCGATCATCGCGCTGGGCCGATCGTCCACGTTGACGATCAACATCTGCGTCCCGCCCGAGTTCATCAGCCAGAATGTAATCGGCAGGCCGGCAGCAACGATGAGCAGCGCAAACGCGCCCGCAATTGCCACGAATCGTCGGTCTCGCCACGGCGGGGGACGATCCCCGGCGCCGCCAGGCCCGTTCATTGTCCCGGGTCGTAGTAGGTGAGATCGACCGGGGAACCGACCGGGACGCTCGTCCCCCAGCCGAGGGTGCTCGTCAGAATGCCGCCGGCCGGGAAGCTATCACAATCGAATGTCGCGTCGATCAGCTGATGGACGCGGACGCACGAGAGCGGCGTGAGGTTCGCGACGACCAGGCCGGCCGTCCGCATTTCGATCACTGCCGACTGATAATCCAATCCGTAGACATAGGGGACGACCGCCATCTGGGCAGCCCGCACGAACATCGTCACGGTCGCCCCGGCCGGCGCAGAGCCAGCGGGGTCGGTCCGGATGACCGCGCCGGGCGCGACGGTGTCGCTCTCCTCTTCAGCCCGCTCGACTGTGAAGCCGAGAGCCTCGAGCTGTGCCCGCGCCGCTCCCGGCTCCATGCCGGCCAGATCGGGAATCCCAACTGTCGACGCGCCGATGCTGATGACGATCGTGATGACCTCCCCACCAGCCAGTATCGTGCCGGTCGGCGGCTGCTGGCTGATGACGCGCCCGGGGGGGACATTGGCGCTCGCCTGCTCGCGAATCACCAGATCCCAACTATCCCCCACGGCGGACGTAGCCTCCTCCTGCGACATCCCGACCAGCGATGGAACCCGGCCGCCAGCCCTCCCCGGGGTAACCGTCGCGGGCGAGATTGGCGTCGTCGGGACAATAGCCGGCGGCGTTACAGTTGGCCCAGTGGACGGTGGCGCCGGGGTCGGAGTCGCCAGAATAGCCGCGCCAGATGGACGCGGCGTCGCAGTCGGCGCGAGATCGGCAGCGAAGATCCCAGGTCCGACCCGGAATGCCAACAGGATCAGGCCAACAATCGTCAGCAGGATTGCCGAGCCTATCAGCCAGGTGACGCAGCCGACGTCGTCCCGGTTAGATCGCGTCGCTGGCGCCGGGTGGCCGCGATAGGCGCGCACGTCACGCTGCGCGGGGGCCTGTCGTGTCGTGAGCTGGCCAGTCTGCTGACGAACGCCGCC
>CALMXF010000192.1 GCA_937870985.1 uncultured Chloroflexota bacterium | reverse complement strand
GGTGCGCTGGTCGGCGCAGCCGGAGCGGACGTCGGCGTCGTCGGCGCGACCGCCAGGTTCGTGGCGGTTGGAGGAACCGGCGTTGCCGTGACTGCTGCGGTCGCTGATGGCGTGGACCCTGTGACCGCAGTCGGCGTCCGGTACGCCTCAAGATTCGACGTCGTCTCGAACGTGAGGGTGAACGTCTGGCTCAGATGATTGCCCCATTTGTCACGCGCGGCGTCAGTGATCTTCACGATGTATGTTGATCCTGGCTTGAGTGGCTGATTGAGGCCGATCGTGAGCGTATTGCCATCCCAGGATTGCGTCAGACGCTCGCTTTCTCCACCGGGCTGAATCCCGAGCGCAGCGCCGACCGATGAACGATCCATGTCTTTGTTGAATGTAATTTCGATGGGGCTGGTGATTGGCCACGGCTCGTTGTTATGCGGTCGCGAGGCTGTCACTGACGGGGCGAGGCCGCGCTGGTAACCCCCGAGGAGCAGGTATCCAGCGACGAGGAAGACCGCGACGACGGCTGCGATGGCGGCTAGCGAGTAACCGACGCGGTTAGTGATCAGATAGAGACGGCGTTGCCGCACGTCGATCGTCTGCGCGTAGATCGAATCCCGTAGCTCGACTGGTGGCATCACTGGTGGAAGCGCACGGACCAATGCCCCGTTGCGGCGGTACTCCTCCAGTGTTGCGCGGCACTGCTGGCAATGCGACAGGTGTGCGCGAACGCGCACCGCATCATCGCGATCCAGAGAGCCGTCGATGAAGTGCGAGAGCGACTCGCGGAAGCTAGCACAGTCGGTCATGACCGCGCCTCGCCCTCGGTGTCGGGATAGAGCTTGCGAAACTCTTCACGCCCGCGGAAGAGAACCGACTTGACCGCCGATCGACTGAGCCCGAGGACATCGCCGATCTCGTCGCACGACATGCCCTCGTACTCACGCATGATCAGCGCTGCCCGGTTGCGAGGCGACATCCGCGAGAGTGTCTCCTGAACCAGACTAGACGTTTCTTTTGCGACTGCGTGGCGCTCGGGGCTGTCGCTCTCCGAGTCGCCAAGTAACGGTTCGTGTCTGGTGGTGTCCCAGGGCAACCAGCGGATACGCTGGCGGCGGCGAAGAACATCGAGGCAGGCGTTGGAAGCAATGCGATGGAGCCAGGCAGAGATGTTCAGATCGTGGCTTGTCTTATCCAGGCTCCGATAGGCGCGGATGAAGCAGTCCTGGGTGAGATCGCGGGCATCGTCGGCGTCGCCCATCATGCGATAGACGAAACTATAGATCGGGCGCTCGTACCGCTGGACGATTGCCTCGAACGCCGCCTGATCCCCGGCTTTAGCCTGGCTTACCCATACATCCTCTTCGGATGCCATCAGGACCCTCTCCACCGTATACCCTCCGCACCGTATAACGAATGTGCACGGCGGAGGTTGTGCGGCCACGCAATCAGAAGGACACGGAACCTGGCCGGCTGTGGTCGGTTCTCGATGCTACAATCGCGACCTGGCTCGTCCCTGCGCATGACCAGCGTCCCGGAAGGATACTCCGAATGGCGAATCCGTTCATTGAACGACTGCACGCTGGCCCCATTTTGTGCGATGGAGCGATGGGGACGCAGATCCACGCCGGTGGCGTGTCTTTCGACACCTGTTTCGACGAGCTGAACCTGTCCTCCCGCGACGCGATCGTCCAGATTCACCGCGACTACATCGCCGCGGGCGCTGACATGATCGAGACGAACACGTTCGGCGCGAATGCGTTCCGGCTCGGGGAACATCGGCTCGACGACCGGGTGCGCGATATTAACTATCGAGGAGCCCGACTGGCGATTGAGGCGCGTGAGGTTTCTGGCGTGCCGGTTTTAATCGGTGGCTCGGTCGGTCCGACAGGCATGGCGCAGGTTCCGTTCGGGCTCTATCGCCCCGAGCAGGTTCGCGCGGCGTTTCGCGAGCAGATTGGCGCCCTGCTCGAGGGCGGTGTTGATCTGCTGGTCATCGAGACGATGGGTTCGTTGGCCGAAATGACGGAAGCGGTCCTGGCGGCGCGTGACGTGTCAGACCTGCCAATTATTGCCTCAATGACATATTCTGATGACGGGAGAACGCTCGGTGGGAGTACGCCCGCCGAGGTGCTCCAGTATCTGCATGAGCTCGCAGTCGATGTGGTCGGCGCGAATTGCAGCGTCGGTCCGCGACGGGTGCTGGACGTCCTCGGCGAGCTTCGATCGCTCGACCGGGAGGTGCGTCTGTCGGGGATGCCGAACGCGGGGTGGCCGATGCAGATCGACGACCGCTTTGTCTACCCGTCTTCGCCCGACTACTTTGCCGCGTTCGCGGTCGAGTCGCTCGATCTCGGGCTGGCGGTACTGGGCGGCTGCTGCGGGACGACGCCGGAGCATACGAAGGCGATGCGCGAGGCGATCGATCAGCGCTTGCGCGGAGAAGGCATCCAGACACTCCGACGCCCGACACCGGCGCGATCGATTGAGCTGTTGCCACCAGAGGCGCCGACGGAGTTCGCGAGGAAGATCGGTAAGCAGTTCCTCGTCTCGGTCGAGCTCGATCCGCCGCGTGGGCTGAATCCGCAGAAGATGATTGACGGCGCCCGAATGCTGAAGGCAGCCGGAGTCGACGCCGTGAATGTGGCTGATTCGCCGATGGCGCGGATTCGCATGAGCGCGCTCGCGTTGTGCTTTCTGATCCAGACGGAGATCGGTGTCGAGACGATCCTGCACTTTACGACCCGCGATCGGAACCTGATGGGGCTCCAGTCCGACCTCCTCGGCGCACACGCGCTCGGCGTGCGCAATATCCTGGCGCTGACTGGCGACCCACCCAGCCTTGGGGATTACCCGAACGCGACGGCAGTGTATGACCTCGACTCAGTCGGCCTTGCGCGAGTCCTGCAGTCGATGAACGCCGGAACAGACGCGGCAGGGGCATCGATTGGGAAGCAGGCGAGCTTTACTGTGCTTGTCGCCGCCGATCCAACTCGCGACGACCTGGCACATGAGACTGACCGAGTGGCTCGTAAGGTGGCAGCGGGCGCCGACATGATCATGACGCAGCCGGTCTATGAGCTGGAGACGTGGCGAGCATTCGTCCGGCTCTATGAGGAGCGCCACGGAGCATTGGCGACGCCGGTGATGCTGGGTGTCATGCCGCTCCAGAGCCATCGTCACACCGAGTTTCTCTATAACGAAGTGCCGGGAATTCGGCCGACCGAGGCGATCCGTGAACGGATGCGTCTGGCCGGCAGCGACGGCCGGCGAGAAGGGGTCCGGATAAGCCAGGAGCTCATACTGGAGGCACGCGACGAGGTTCATGGCGTGTACATCATGCCGTCGTTCCATCGCTACGAAGTCGCGTCCGAAGTGCTGGAGGCAATCGGCGATCGACGTTTGACAGCGCAGTTGCCCAGCAACACGTAACGCTGCTATACTGCGCAGGTTGCCGCGGCGCGCGGGATTTTCGCATGCCGCCATCGATCCTTGCGGATAACACCGGACAGCCCGTGGCTCCCTGGCACTGCCGGGGCCTGCCGGCGGCACAGTGAACGACGGACAGGGTGGGACGATATGGTCGACACGATTCGAAAGATTGAAGAAGGTTTCATGCGCGCCGACGTGCCGGATTTCGGTCCGGGTGACACGGTCAGGGCGCACGTCAAGGTGGTCGAAGGCACGCGCGAGCGCCTGCAGGCGTTCGAGGGTGTTGTGATCCGGCGACGTAGTGGTGGTATCAACGAAAACTTCACTATTCGTCGCATCGCGTCACACGGCATCGGAGTTGAGCGAACGTTCCTGATTCATTCTCCTCGCGTAGAGCGTGTCGAGGTCTTGCGTCGTGGTCGCGTTCGGCGCGCCAAGCTCTACTATCTCCGCGATCGAAGCGGCAAGGCCGCGCGTATTCGCGAGCGACGCCGCCCGGTAGGATCGTCGCTGCGCAATCCGGTGAAGCGCGACGCCTGATCCCCGATATAACCCAGCGACTGAACGGCGACCCACGAACTGGGTCGCCGTCTTCTTTTTGTGCGTCCGCACCAACACATGCGAAGATGATGGCAACTGTCGTGAACACGCCGACGCTTCACGTGGAGGACTGCGGTGGCCGATCAGGGACGGGAGATCCTATCGAGCGACAGGATTCTCTCGACGTGGTGGTCTGCGCCACGGAACCCGAGGGGAGTGACGGCGCCAGTCATCGACGCCGGGATCTACGGACGTGCGTCGAGTGCCAGAGTAGGTGACCCCCGATGTTGTCGACATCGCGAAATCCGTCGCTATCGACCTAGCCGGCGATGCGAGGATGACAATGCCGCCTAGCCGCCGTCCCATTCCAGCATTGGTGTGGGAGCGTCGCGCCTGGCGGGCCGGCAAACTGGTCGTCGCCGGTGTCGATGAGGTCGCCGACGC
>CALMXF010000191.1 GCA_937870985.1 uncultured Chloroflexota bacterium | reverse complement strand
ATCCCGCGCCGATGCCGAGGACCAGCCGGCCGCCGCTGATCTCGTCGACCGTTGCCGCCATCTTCGCCAGCAGTGCCGGCTCGCGGAAGCTGGTCGAGCTGACGAGTGGGCCGAGCTCGACCAGGCTGGTTGTCGCGGCCAGCGCGGCCAGCAGCGACCAGCACTCCCAGGGTCCGAGCTTCACGACCGGACCGAAGCGCGTCAGGTGGTCGGAGACCCAGAGCGAATCGAACCCGACCTCCTCGGCGCGCCGGGCCATCGCCAGGATGTCGGTCCATCTGGGCGTCTGGCCGTCCATGTGGCGCTCGCCGTGGGGGAGGAAGAGCCCGATTCTCAGCGGCCTCGTGCGAGGGGATGCGGCGTTGGGATCTGTTGGCATGCCATGCTCCAATGCACAACGCATGTTCGCCTGGTCGATCCACAGCCCATCCTACCCGGTTCTGCTCCGGCGTCCAGCGTCCTATTGCGGGCCGTTCGCGCGAACCCAGTTCAGGTAGATAGCGACGCCCTCGTCGAGCGGCGTGCTCGGCGCCCAGCCGAAGTCGGCAAGGATGCGGTCGTTCTTCGGGCGTGGGCCGCGTGGCGCGTCGCGCAGCGGAGTGTTGGCCTCGTCTTCCGGCACGAGCCGGTACTCGATCTCCGGCCAGGCGCGCTTGAACGCCGCGAGCATTTCGCCGATCGAATATTGCCGGCCACAGGTGATCGAGTAAACGTCGTGCGGCAGGTTCGGAGTGGCCCAGGCGCGAACGATTCCTTCGGCGATGTCCTCGACGAATGTCCAGTCGTGGTACGGCCCGTCCAGGCTGGCCACGCGCAGCTCCTCGCCGGCTGCTAGCACCCTCAGCATCTCGCGGAGCTCGGTCGCCCCGACGTAGCCCGGTGTGTCACGTTCCATCGGGCCGTAGACGTTCGCTGGCCGCATCGAGACGATGTCCAGCCCGAACAGCTCCTTGTAGCGCATCGCGATCCGCTCGCTGGCGTACTTCGTGATCCCATAGAGGTTCGTGGTCCGGCTGGGCGCGTCCTCGTCGATCGTTTCTCCAGTGTGCCCGCTGCCCCAGACAGCGCCGGAGCCGACATAGACGAATCGCTCGAAGCCAGGCAGGGCACGGGCAGCCTCGAGGGCATTGATCGTTCCGCCGAGGTTGACATCGATCACCCGTCGCGGCTCCTTCTGCTCGCGCCAGAGACGTGGGGTGATCGCGGCCGTGTGGATGATCCTCGTGACGCCGGCCTCCTGGGCGATATCCAGCAGGTGCTCACCGTCGGTGACATCGCCATGGACGAAGGTGACGTTGGCGACCGCGTCATCCAGGTGCTCGCGCAGGACATCGTCGACTGGCATCAGGTCGTACGAGATAACGCGCTCGCCGCGTTGCGCAAGCTGGCGCAGGACAAAGCTGGGAACCCACCCGTTCCCACCGGTCAGAAGCGTCGTCACGTCGTTTGTTCCTCTCGTCTCGTCGTCGATGGCGCTGGATACCAGTATGCGTCGGCGTGACACAGCGTGGATTGTCGATTGGCGTGATTCCTGCTAATCTGGCCAAGCCGCCCCCGAATCGCGGCGAAACGGGAGATCTGCGTATGCGTCATCGCCTTCCCGGTAGCTCCATCCTCGGTCCGGTTTCTGACCTCGCGACGGTTGCCCTCCTGCTCGCGCCGCTCGTTGTCGCTGCCGCCATCACCGCTGGTCTCGTGGCGTTGGCCGGCCGGGTTATGGCCTGGTCATGGTACCTGGCGCTCGTCCTCAGTCCCGTGATCTACGTCGTCTGGTTGTGGGTATTCCTGGTCCTCTCCGGGCTCATCGTCGGCGCGATCGGCCGAAGACATCCCAAGCCGAGATTTCGCGCAATCCCAGGCCAGACACATGTCCGCGCTGTTCTGAAGGATGATCTCGGCGTCATCACCGCGATTGTTTGCTACCGCCGCCTGGCGCTCGTTCAGGGGTTGCCCTTCATCCACGTGATCAGCGCAATGCCGCTCTTCTTTCGCACGGTCCTGCGGGCGTATTCGCCGTCGGCAACGATCGGGCATGGAGGCGTGAGCTGGGGCGTCATCTATGACCCCGATCTCACGAGTATCGGCGACCAGGTCGTTATCGGTGGCGGGGCGGTGGTTGTGGCGCACAGCCTGTCGATGCGCCCCGACGGGGGATTGGTCTACGTGAGCGCGCCGATACGGATCGGGAATCGGGCGACCATCGGTGGCGAGTCGCGCGTTGGCCTCGGCTGCACGATCGAGGATGACGCAATCGTCGAGC
>CALMXF010000190.1 GCA_937870985.1 uncultured Chloroflexota bacterium | reverse complement strand
GGCTGAGACCCCCGCTGCCGGCGGGTCGGAATCCAGCCCGACCACCGGCGCCGGAACTGGCAGCACCGAGACTGTCGATCGCACAAAGGTCGGCGGCCAGCTGATCCTTGGTCGCTCCGGTGACTCCGACACACTGGACCCGCAGCACACGACCGCCGCAATCTCACACCAGGTCTTCTCACAGATTTACGACACGCTGATCGGCCGCAACATGAACCTCGAGTTCGAGCCGATCGTCTCCGAGAGCTACGAGGCCGCCGCGGATGGCCTCAGCTACACGTTCAAGATTCGCAAGGATCTCAAGTTCCACGACGGCACGCCCCTCAATGCCGAGGCCGTGAAGTTCACGTTCGACCGCGTCACTGACCCCAAGACTGCCGCCCCGAGCGCCAGCTGGGTCGACGCGATCGCGAGCACCGATGCGGTCGATGAGGTCACGGTTCGGATGAACCTCAACAAAGTGTTCTCGCCGCTGCTTGGCAACATCTCGATCGCTTACTTCGGCATCCTGTCGCCGGCCGGCGTCGAGAAGCATGGAGACGACTTCGGCAAGAACCCTGTCGGGTCCGGCCCGTTCGTCTTCAAGGAGTGGGTGCCCGGCGAGCGCATCACGTTGACCCGCAACGAAGACTATGTGAATGTCCGCAGCTATAACGACAACAAGGGCGCTCCGTATCTCGAGCAGCTCGTTTTCCGTAACATGCCCGAAGAGCAGACGCAGGTCGCCGCGATGGAGACGGGCGAGATCAATCTCCTCGCGACGCCGGCCCAGCAGATCGCCCGGTTCGACGGCAAGAGCGACTACACCCTGTTGAAGCCCGATCAGTCCACGTCAATCTCGTTCCTTGAATTCTCTCTGGTCGAGACCGACGGTAAGCTCAGCTACATGGCCCCCTTCGATGACCTGAAGGTCCGCCAGGCAGTTGCCTATGCCATCGACGCCGACACGATCATCGAACGAATTCTCCAGGGCACTGCCGTCCGCAACTACGGGGTTATGCCGACCGGTAACTGGGGCTATACGCCCGACCTCGAGAAGTTCGGCTATCACTACGACCCCAAGAAGGCCAACGACCTTCTCGATGAGGCCGGCTGGACGAAGAGCGGCGATGTCCGTCAGAAGGACGGCAAGAAGCTTGAGTTCGTCTTCTGGACCTGGAACGCGACGACGCAGGAACGCATTGCCCAGGTGATTCAGGGGCAGCTCGGCGAGGTTGGCATCAGCGCCAAGCTCGAGACGATGGAGGTTGCCACCCTTCTCGCCCGCCTCAAGGAGAACAGCTCCGCGATGGATCTGATGGGCTGGGGCTGGTCGGAGTCAGATCTCCTGTTCATGATGACGGATGGCGACGGGCAGTTCGGTCTGTACCAGAAGTACAACCCCGATTACGCCAAGGCCGTCGTCGCTGGCCGCAGCACCTCCGACATGGATGAGCGCGCGGCAGCCTACCTCGAGGCGATGAAGATCGTCCTCGCCGACTGCGCTGCTGTGTCACTCTGGAGCGCAGTGACGGTGTGGACCGTGCGCAGCGCCAGCATCAAGGGCGTACACCTCGGCGCACAGGGCGCTGTGACGTACCTGGACGCGTATCAGGAGCTCTAAGAGAATCGCAGGCGGCCCGGTCTCGCGCGAGATCGGGCCTCTTCGCCCTGGAAGGTCAGATGGCTAAGTTCATCCTCGTCCGTCTCCTCGGAACGATTCCAGTGCTCCTGGGCGTCAGCATCCTCGTCTTCTCGATGGTGCGCCTTGTGCCGGGCGACCCGATCGACATGATGTTCTCCAACCTCGCCCCGCCGAGCCCGGAGCAGAAGAAGGCTATCCGTCACGACATGGGTCTCGATAGACCCGTCTATCTCCAGTACGCATCGTTCGTCAGTAACGCCCTGCGTGGCGACCTGGGCAAGTCGTACCGCACCAAACGCCCGGTCTCGGAGGAAATTCGCAACCGGCTGCCAAATACGATCAAGCTCACCCTCGCCAGCCTCGCTGTCTCAACACTCATCGGCGTCGTCGCTGGCGTCGTCGCTGCAACATTCAAGAACACCTGGATCGACTTCGTCAGCATGGTGGTTGCGATCATCGGCGTCTCGATTCCCGGCTTCTGGCTCGGACTGATGATCATGATGCTCTTCTCGGTGAAGCTCGGGTGGTTCCCGGTGGCCGGCGCGGAAACCTGGAAACATCTCGTGCTACCAACGATCACGCTCGGGGTGCTCGCCTCGGCGATCCTGGCCCGCATGACGCGCTCGGCGATGCTCGACGTGCTCAATCAGGATTATGTCCGGACTGCCCGCGCCAAGGGCTTGCGCGAGTGGCGGGTCATCATGGGCCACGCCTTCCGCAACGCCCTCGTCCCGATCATTACTATTCTCGGCCTCCAGATCGGCGGTCTGCTCAGCGGCGCGTTCATCATCGAGTCCGTCTTCGCCTACCCCGGCATCGGCATGTTGGCAGTCCAGGCGCTCGCTACCCGCGACTTCCCGCTTATCCAGGGCATTGTCCTCCTCGTCGCGGTGATCTACGTGCTGGTCAACCTCGCCGTCGACATGCTCTACAGCGTGTTCGATCCGCGCGTTCGGAACAGTTAGTCATGGCCAACGAAAGAGGAAAGCAGGCAACCATGGCTGATGCCACCAACGCAGTGGAGCAAAGCACTGACACGACGCTGAAAGACCCACGACTGGCGCGCTCACCCCGACAGATCATCCTGGGTCGGATACGCGAGTCCCGTCAGGCGATGGTTGGGCTGGCGATCGTCGGCCTTCTCATTCTCATGGCGCTGCTCGCGCCGATCCTCGCGCCGGCCAGCCCGACCAAGCAGAACCTTCTCGATCAGTTTCTGCCGCCGAGCAGCGCGCACTGGTTCGGAACCGATGAGTTCGGGCGCGATATCCTCAGCCGTATCGTCTTCGGTGCCCGGATCTCGCTTCAGGTTGGCATTATCGCGGTCGGCATCGCGATGGTCGTCGGCACCGTTGTCGGCCTGATCGCGGGCTACTACGGCGGCTGGTTCGACATGCTCAGCCAGCGGCTGATCGAGATCATGCTCGCCTTTCCCGGCCTGCTCCTCGCGCTGGCGATCGTTGCCGTGCTCGGAAACGGTATCCAGAACGTCATGATCGCGGTCGGCATCGGCTCGATCCCGTCCTACGCCCGGCTAGTTCGGGCACAGGTGCTCGCCGCCAAAGAGCACGAGTATGTCGAGGCCGCGCGGGCAAGCGGCGCAGGCGACGTTCGTCTTCTTGCCAAACACATCTTTCCGAACGTCACTTCCTCACTGATCGTCCTCGCCTCGCTCGGCATCGCGGGCGCGATCCTGTCGGCGGCGGCGCTCTCGTTTATCGGCCTCGGCGCACAGCCGCCAACGCCCGAATGGGGAGCGATGCTCAGTCAGGGTCGCGACTTCCTGCGCGACCAGTGGTGGATCACGACATTCCCCGGTATCTTCATCGCCGTCACCGTTCTGGGGTTCAACCTGCTCGGCGATGGTCTACGCGATGCATTCGACCCGCAGAGTGATCGCTGACTGTTGTGGCGGGCCACGTTACCGGCCACAACGGAAGTCCGCAGACTGGTGCGGACCACCAGACACCAATTACGGAAAGGGATTGCATGGCAACTGAGAACAAACCCGAGAAACAGCCGCTGGACTGGGCCGCCTACACGGGTCTGGCTCCGCTGGCCAACGATCTGCTGGCGCACTGGAACGTCCCGGGCGTTGCAGTCGGCATTCTGCGCGACGGCCAGATCGAGACGCACGGCTTCGGCCTTGCCAATATCGAGACCCAGCAGCAGATGACCGCCGACCATCTGCTCCAGATTGGCTCGATCTCAAAGGTCTTTACCACCACCCTCGTCATGCGGTTGGTCGGAGAAGGCAAGCTGGACCTCGACACGCCGGTTCGCGAATACCTGCCCGAGCTCGAGCTCGAGGACGCCACGGCGCTGGAGACGATCACCCTCCGTCATCTGCTCACCCACACCAGCGGTATCTTCGGCGACTTCTTCGAGGACTTCGGCGTCGGCGACGATGCCCTTTCGAAGGCGATTGCCAAGTACGGCACGCTTCGTCAGCTCACCGCCCCCGGGGAGCTCTGGAGCTATTGCAACAGCGGCTTCAACCTCGCTGGCGCTGTCGTTGAGAAGATCCTCGGCGTCCCGTTCGAGCAGGCGATGCACGAGCAGATCTTCCAGCCGCTCGGCCTCGACCACTCGTTCTTCTTCGCCGCCCAGGCGATTGTCTATCCGGTTGCTGTCGGCCACGTCGAGACCGAGCCAGGGTCGGACGAGATCGCTATATCCCGAGGCTACGCGCTTCCGCGTGCCGTCAACCCGGCCGGCGGGATCATCTCGACCGTTAGCGACTTGCTCGGCTTTGCCAGATTCCACATGGACGACGGCAAGGTCGGCGACGATCAGATCATCCCGGCAGACGCTATCCACGCCATGCAGGAGATTCAGGTCAAAGCCGCGAACTTCACCCAGTCCTGGGGCATCGGCTGGGACATCAAAGACCTGGACGGCGTCCGCGTCATCGGCCACGGCGGCACGACCAACGGCTTCCAGGCTCGACTTAGCGTCGTCCCGTCCAAAGGCTATGCCATCGCCACGCTGACCGACGGAGATAGCGGCTGGGCGGTGAATGCAGCCATCGGCGACTGGGCGCTGAGCCAGCACCTCGGCCTCTCCGACCCCACGCCCGAACCGATCGAGCTTACCGACGCCCACATCGCGACGATGGCCGGCGTGTACGAGAGCCTGATGGCCGTTATGACTATCTCGCCCGATAACGGCTCGTTCCGCATCAATGCGAAGACAAAGGTCAATCCGCTGTCCGCAGAAGAGCGGGAACTGCCGGCGTCGTGGATGAAGCCGATCAGCGATCGGGAATGCATCTTCACCGGGGGCGCTGCCGCCGGCATGCGCACCGACTTCATCATCGGCGATGACGGCGCGACCCGGTTCGTCCGCTTCGGCGGCCGCCTTTATGACAAGGTCGCCAACTAGCTCGCGCTCTCTCGATCCTCTGCTGCCCCGGAGCTGTTTGTGGCTCCGGGGCAGTGTCATCTCCCCAGGATTCGATTTCCGACTTCGCCAGTCGGGAATGTTTGAATCCCCTCAGACGCTATACAATGCAGAAGGCGCGTACGCGACTGATCCGAGGGGAGCACTATCATGCGCGATGTCCTGGAATATATCGATGAATGGACCCGCGAGGGGGAGCAGATCGCTCTGGCGACCGTCGTGGGCGCGGCCGGCTCGACACCCCGTCCCGTCGGCGCCAAGCTCATCGTCACTCGCTCCGGTCGGATGCAGGGCTCCGTCAGCGGCGGCTGCGTTGAGGGCGCCGTCATTCAAACGGCGATGGAGGTCCTCGAATCTGGCACGCCACAGCTCGTCCACTTCGGCATCTCCGACGAGATGGGCTGGGAAGTCGGCCTTTCCTGCGGCGGTGAGATCGACGTGTTCGTCGAGCCGCTCGAGACGAGGGGCTAGCCCATGAATCTCGAAACCTTCGAGCAGCTCGAGCAAGCGATCCAGTCCGATACCCCGGCGGTCATGGCGACCGTCGTGGCCGGCCCGGCACTCGGGAATCAGCTCCTCTATGTCCACCCCGACCGATGGATTGGCTCTCTCGGCGCAGCCGACACTTCTGACATCCGTGACCGCATCCGAGCGATCGTCCGCGACGGCGGCACGACACAAGTAGAGCAGAATGGCAACAACCTCTTCGTCGAGGCCCACCTGCCTCCTCCTCATCTCGTCATCATCGGCGGCGTTCACATCGCGATGCCACTCGTGAGCTTTGCGAATACGCTCGGCTACCAGACAACAATCATTGATGCTCGCAGCCAGTTCCTCACCGAGGAGCGCTTCGCGCATGCCGGCCGACTGATCGACGCCTGGCCCGATGAGGGTCTTGCCCAGCTTAATCTCCACCCCGGTGTCGCCGCCGTCTGTCTGGCGCACGACCCCAAGTTCGAGGATCCTGCGCTTGAGGCGCTGCTGCGAAGCGATGTCGGTTACATTGGCGCGATGGGCAGCCGCAAGACGAGCGCCGAGCGGCGCGAACGCCTCAAGCTGGCCGGCTTCACCGACGAGCAGCTCGATCGTATCTACGGCCCGGTCGGCCTCAACATCGGCGCGAAGTCGCCCGCAGAGGTGGCTCTCGCCATCATGGCCGAGATTGTTGCCGTTCGAAACGGCAAAAGCCCCCGCCAGACAAATGTCATGGTCGGCGCAAAGTCCACCGCGTGACCGACGCTCCGGTCGCAATCATCGTCCTGGCCGCCGGGACCTCATCGCGGCTGGGGCAGCCAAAGCAGCTCCTGCTGGTCTCCAGTCAGCCGTTGCTCGAACGCACACTGGATGTCGCCCGCCATTGGCCTCGCGGTCCACGCATCGTCGTCCTTGGCCACAAGGCCGGGGAGATCCGCGCCACAGTCAACACCGAGGGTTACCAGGTTGTCGTCAATGCCGCCTACGCAAAGGGGCAGGCGTCATCACTTCACGCCGGCCTCGCAGCGCTGCCGAGCGATTGTTCCGCCGCGATCGTGATGCTCGGCGATCAGCCGCTCGTCCAGCCGTGGCTTCTGGAGAAGCTCGCCGCAGACTTCAACCCGGCCACGCACTCAGCAGTCCGACCGCGGTATGCCGACGGCGCTGGCAATCCCGTCCTGCTCTCTCGCGCGCTCTTCCCGGACTTAATGGCTTTGTCTGGCGACGTCGGCGCGCGCGACGTTCTCCGCGCCCACCACAACCGCGTCCACGAGGTGGACTGGAGCCGCCAGCCCGCGCCTCGTGACGTTGACACCGCCGAGGACCACACCACCCTGCTGCTCGACTGGGCCTCGCTCGGCGCTCCAGACACCCCGCGATACTGCCAGCGCTGCGCTGCCGAGATGGAATACCGCAAACGCCACGGCCGTCTCCGCCCTGTCTGCCCGAATTGTGGCTTCACCTTCTTCACCGACCCCAAGCTCGCCACCGTCGTGGTCGTCGAGGTCGACGGTCGCGTCCTGCTGCATCGCCGTGCGATCAACCCCGCCCGCGGCAAGTGGACCCTCCCCGGCGGCTATGTCGACCGTGGCGAGGCCATTGAGGATGCTGCACGCCGCGAGGTCTTCGAGGAGACCGCTGTTCGGGTCGACGACGTGCAGCCGCTCGGCCTTTTCTCCGAAGCAGGAGAGACCGTCGTCCTCGCTGCCTTCCACGCCACCGCAAACGGCCAGACGCCACAGCACTCACGGGAGAGCCTCGAGATCCACGCCTTCGACCCCGACGATCTCCCACCGCTCGCGTTCCATCGTGACCAGCGCATCATCGACCTCTGGCGCGCAATACGTTGACCACACCCCCGACCTCGGGGACACTACCTCCATCCGCGCCACGCGGCGCGACGATTATCTCGCGAGGAGGCAGCGATGGCAGGCGCGACGACTGACGGACGTTACGTTGGGCAGCCGCTGCGCCGGCAAGCAGACCGCAAGCTCGTCACCGGCCACGGGTCGTTCGTCGACGATGTCCAGCCAGATGGATGCCTCCACATCGCATTCGCCCGCTCGCCCTTCGCCCACGCCGAGATTGTGGCGATCGACACGGCTGCTGCCGCAGCCGTCCCCGGAGTCGTTGCCGTCATTACCGGGGCCGAGGTCGACAACTGGCTCGCGCCGCTCCCGATTCACGACCCGCAGTTCTTGCCCAACCGTCCGATGGCGCGCCGCTCGCTGGCTATCGACAAGGTCCTCTTCGCTGGCGACGCGATCGCCGCAGTCGTCGCCGAATCCGCCGAAATCGCGCACGATGCCGCCGAGCTCATCGAGGTCAACTACCGCGAGCTACCGGTCGTCACGACGCCTGCCGCCGCGATGGTGTCCGATGCGCCGCGCCTGTACGAAGCCTGGGATTCCAACGTCGCCTACCACCTCCACGCCGGATCCGGCGATATCGACGTCGCGATGGCCGACGCCGCCTGGCGTGTTCCTCTCCGGCTCGTCGTTCCGCGCGTCGCATCCGTCTACGTCGAGCCCAAGGCTATCCTCGCCGAACCCGACGCACAGATGAACAAGCTCACCGTCCACGCCTCGACACAAACCCCACATGGCCTGCGCTCCCAGATCGCCAGCGTTCTCGGCATGCCCGAGCACGCCGTCCGGGTCATCGCGCCAGATGTCGGTGGCGCGTTCGGCACCAAGGGTCGCCATGCCCCCGACTATCTCTTCACTTCCGCCGTTGCCCACCGTCTCGGCCGGCCGGTCAAGTGGGTTGAGCTCCGCGGCGAGTATTTCCACATCGCCAACCAGGGCCGCGATCAGGTCCAGGAGCTCGAGGCAGCAGTCGCGCGCGATGGCGCGATCATCGGCCTCCGTGTCCGCGTTCTCGTTAACTGCGGCGCTCACAATGCGTCGACGCACGGCCAGCGAACGCTGATGATGTCGAGCGGCGCGTATCGCATCCCGAACCTGGTCACCGACGTCTATGGCGTGATGACGAATACCACCCCGACTGGACCATATCGCGGCGCCGGCCGTCCCGAGGCGGCCTACATGATCGAGCGGCTGATCGACGAGATCGCTCGCGTCACTGGCATCGAGTCACTGGAG
>CALMXF010000189.1 GCA_937870985.1 uncultured Chloroflexota bacterium | reverse complement strand
GGCCGGTCCGCCATGTAGGCATCGGCCAAGGCGTCGGACACCAACACGCCCGCCTCTTTCGCCGCCTGCATGCGCCTGACGGCGTGCGGCGGAAGGCAATCGGCGCGCCCGGACCAGAACGCCCACACAAACGGCAGCCCGGTCATGTCGGTCCACGCCTGGCCCAGATCGATTTTTTCGGCGCCAAGCGCGCGGTGGTCCACAAACAACGCCGGGTCGCCAATCAGCAACGCTGCGTCGTGGCCGGCCAGCATGGATTCAAGATCCGGGGCGTGGCGCACGAACGTGGGCGCAATGCCGAACCGTCGCGCACACAGGATGCGCGTCAACGCCACTGAAGTGCGGGAACTGGTATCGAGCGCGATGGTGTGAATCTCGGACAGGGGCTTCTGTGTGAAGAGAGCCACCGAGGCCACTGGGCCCTCGGACGCGATCGACACACCGGGCACCACCAGGTCGCCGGGCCGATCGGCGTACGCGATTGTGGGAATCAACCCGAGGTCGATCTCTCCGGATGACAGGAGCGAAGCACACGCAGCGGGCGGATCGAAGCGCAGCGAAAACAGCGGATCGGCGTCACCGCCAAGTCCATGCACCAGCGGCCGGCAGTTGAGATAGTTGACCGACCCGAGACGAATTTTCGACACTCACGACACCCGTTCGAATCGGCTGTTGCGAGCCGAGGGGGTCGCGAACGCCGCGGAGATTTGACGCGCGATGTCGGTGCGCGGGCTCCTGCGATGCCCCAGTCCCAGGGCGTCGGTCGCGGGCACATTGTCAATGTCGTTGGCGCCGTAGGCGATCGCTACCTGCGCGAGTTTGGGTCCGTACATCACCCAGTCCACCTGGATGGACGGCACCTCGCCACACACCAATCGCGCCACGGCAATCGTCCGCACATCGTCGTACCCGGTGGACGGGGTTTCAACCTCGTCGAACCGCGGCAAGGGCGCGAAGGCGAGTAGCCCTCCCACCTCACGTTGAAGCGCCGCCACCCGTTCGATGCAGACGAGGCGTGCCGACAGGGTGCTCGCGTGGTCCACGGTCGCCCGCGTTACTTCCAGCCCACCGTGACGAAGCGCCCGCACCAGTTCCGCCGGTTCTTCGAATCGATCCACTGGAAAAAACGCGATACCCATCAGGCCAGCTTCACGCAACTCACGGGCGGCATCAGCCAGAGCCAGGTGGTCACCACCGACGAGGTCCAGGAGGCCTGCGGCCGAGAATGCCGTCACTGGCACATCGCCTGAAGCGCCCACAACCGCGCGCTCCAGCGCCGGGCCGCTGGTGAGGCCGGAGCGGCGAGCCAGCAGAGCGAGGCCAGAGACTCCTTCCGCCGTCAGCTCCCACTCCTGGTCGGCCATCACTTCGACCAGCAGGTCGCGATCGATGTCGTATCGCTTCGCCATATCGCGCCGCAACTCGCGCCCACGCTCGTTTCCCGCTTCGAGCGAGGCGACCAGATGCCCGGCCGCCTCGGCTACAGCTACCGGGTCTCGAGAGAGTAGTCCTCGACGGACGACGCAGATGTGGCTGACGAATGGCGTGTCGGTGAGCAGATACCAGGCTCGCCCGAGGTCTTCCTGGTGGGTCTCCTCATCCCCGGCCAGGATCAGGGCGGCCGGCCCCTCGCTGACGACGGCGTGTTCCGTGTCAACGGGGAACGTCTCCTCCGACCATTCTCTCGCGCGGATGCCATAGAACGGCTGCAGCGTCGCTAGCGCCACCGCGCGTCCGGCCGGCGAGACCCCTGCGAGCGACACCGCGACATCATCGACATCGTCCGGCCGCGTATGGGTTGCCAGTGTCAGCATCGTCGCCCGCCGGGCGACAAGCGCCAGATCGGACAGGACGGCGAAATTCGCCAGCATCGAGAGCGCCGAAACGCTGTCGAGCAGGGCGATATCCACGTCGGCCGCCCGGGTCGAGGTCAGGCCCTCGACAAGGGAAACTCCTCCTTGCTCGACCCAACCCGCCTCGAACGGATAGGTCAGCCGGGCAGTCTCCAGCCTGTTGTCGATCGCGATCCGAAGCGCCACACGCTACCCCTCTCTCCGCCAAGCGGATTCAGCGAAGTGTACGCGGGCCAGGCAGATCAGGCGGCTGGCTTGTGGGCAACGGCGATCATCTGCGACCCGAGGTTCAGCTTCCGGATCGCAACCGACATCGGCAACGACGCAATGAAGATGGGGACGACACCCACAGGCTTCGTGACAATCGGCAACAGGACGCGATCTGCGATGCGCCTTGCGCCGCGATCGCGGTCTCCAGCGTGTAGCCAGAGGTCGATGCTGCCAAGCCCGCAGGCGATCTCGTTATGCATCGCCCCCAGACGGCCACGCTGGCTGATGATTCGCGGCTCGACGAATCCAGCCGAGCTCAGCGCCACACGCATGTGCTTCGGCGAAAACACGGAGAAATGGCGTGGGAAGTCATTGCCAATCCAGTATGTCCCAAACACCTTTGATTCGAGCGAGTCCCGGTTCGGCACCGACATGACAATCGCGCCGCCGGGCCGGAGCAGATCGAAGGCGCGCCGCAGCGTATCGAGGGGCTGGGGAGTATGCTCAAGAACCTCCCACATTGTCACGGCGTCGAATGACTCGGGCTCGAATGAAGCCTCTTCGAGATAGCCGTTGAACACGTCGATCCCGTGTCGCTTGCGGGCATAGGCAGCCGCGCCAGGGTCGGGTTCTACCCCACGCACATTCCAGCCCTTCGAGCTCATCATCGACAGGAAGTCGCCGACGGCACAGCCGATATCGAGCACGTCATGCCCGCCACTCACCGCGTCGAGCACCTGCTGGGCGCGCTTGGTCAGCTCATAGACACCGATCGACTTGATGTAGGAGGATTGGTCGAAGAACGACGCGTAGAACGGGTACTCCTCCGGATAGTGACGCTTGATCTCCTCCGCATCGGGGCGCGGCGACAGGTAGAGGAAGCCGCATCGGTCGCATTCGACCAGCGTGTACACCCCCGGCACATTGCACATACGATCCCACCCAGTCACGCGCACCGTGCTCCCTGGGTATCCGCAGAGCAGGCAAGACACTGTCTCCATCAAGAGGATCCTTTCAGTTGCCCCCGGGAGCGCCGGTCGTGACGAGCAAGGGGCTATCGAACTGGACGTGGGCCGGCAGTGAGGGCGGATCGACGATCGAGAGCGTCCATGCTCCGGAGCCCTGCTCGGTGAATCCACTGCGTCGCAGGTAGTCCAGCACCATCGCGTTGCGCTTTCCTTCGACGTATGGCGCGACCAGGGTTGTTGCTCCCTGGCCGGCGGCTAGCGCCGCCATGCCGGCTAGGAACGCATCCTCGACGCCCCGGCCGAGTGCCCGACAGCTCATCAGCAGCGTGTCAATTTCGGCCGAGCGGGCCGCGTCCGGCGGCCGGACGAATACCACCCCGACGAGGCCGTAATCTCCGAACCGGTCGGCCGCCTTCAAGACAAGAACCGCCTCCTCGCCGGCCAATGCCCGGACTTCCTCGACGGTGCGACGCTTCAACGACAGGTTGAACTGATTGGTGCGCTGGGTGAGTTGAGCGACACGCGCCCACTCAGTGTCCTCCGGCGGTCGCATCTCGACCCGCAGGTCCAGCCCGGCGAGGAATTCGTCGATGCTGGCGGCTGCCGTCGATTCGCGCTTGCGTCGTCCTTCCTCCTGCATCATTTGCGTCCGCGCCGCGTCCACATCCGTCGCCTGGGCGCCATCGAATAGCCAGAGCCGCGCGAGCGCCTCGGCGTATCCCGTCGCGCGGCTCGGCAAGGGGACGACGTGGACCTCCGGCGCGCGAGCTGCCACTTCCGCCCGCACCGCCGGGTCATCGTCCAGAAACACAAAGCTGTCCAGCCCCAGATTCATCTCCTCGGCGAGCGAGCGCAGGTTCTCCGACTTGTGGCGCCAGTTGACGCTCCAGGTCGCGATGTCGTCCGGCCGGAGCACCATGCCGGGGTGGCGCTCGAACACCTCCAGGACATCCGCCTCCTCGTTGCGGCTGACCACCGCAAGCAGGATGCCCCGCTCCTTGAGCCGCTTCAGCTGCTGCTGGAAGAGCTGGTAGGCGCGCCCGGGGCCATCCTCGCCGAGCTCGATTCCGTCCAGCCCGACCTCGCCAACAACCCCACCCCAGAGTGTGTTGTCGCAATCGACTGCGATCACCTTGGCCGGGCTGCGCCGCCGCGAGCGGACGTGGCGGGCCAGCGCGATGCCGAGCTCCTGGTAGAGGAGTGGCGAGTACGGCGCGCGCGACAATGATTCGCTGGCGCTATCTCGCGCTCGCTCGACCCCGATATGCTCGACGACCTCCGCGAAGTCGAACCAGCCAACGCCGGGCAGCCCGCCGATCCGCGTGTGCCACTGATGGCGCAGCCAGGCAGTATCGGCGTTGGCCAGCGGGGAAAATGCCGACACGGCCGGCGGCAGCGTCCCGACCAGCAGCTCGCTCGCCCCTCGCGCCGCGACAGACTGCCCCAGCGCCGCGACGATCTGATCCAGTCGCGCCGTCGTATCGGCCTCGTTGCCGGCCCAGAGGTCCTCCGGTCGCGCCAGGACGACGTTCACCACCGAGAGACCGTTCGCGAACGGGCCGGACGGGTCGAGCAGTGTCTGGACGATCTGGTCGTAGTCGGCAAACCTGCAGTCGATGTCAAACCCCATCACGCCGCCCCAGAGCCGCAGCGCGGGCGCAAGCGGCTGCGCGACAAATGTCGCCGCGACGGTGACCGGGATCTGCTGAGTGGTGGCGATGGGGAGGTCGTGGCGGGCAGCGATCGCCCGTGTCGCAGCCTGATGGTCGAGCAACGGCAACATCTCGAGGTCATCGGGCAGCGGCAGACACTCGCCGGGCTGTGTGACCGGGGCGTCAACGCCGTCCCCGTGCTCTCTCGTCGCCGGGACCAATCGTCCCTGGATCGCATCATCGACATCGTGTAGCGACCTGAGCTTATAGATGTCGTCCTCGGCGACCGTTACCCCGTAGCGGTCGAAGATTGCGGCGGCGATGGCGAGCTGGCCGAGCGAGTCCCAGACCGTACATGTGTCGCTGCTCAGATCGGCCGGCGTCTCGCGCTCATCGAGACTGAGCGCGGAGATCACGAGTCGACGCAGGTCGTCGGGCGCCGCCGAATACGCGCCGTTGGGTTGCATGACGCTGGCTACTGGCTGATCGGCCGGGGAGCGCGCTGGGCCGAGGTCGTCCCGCTTGCGCCGGAAGCG
>CALMXF010000188.1 GCA_937870985.1 uncultured Chloroflexota bacterium | reverse complement strand
GGGCGTCCGCTCGACCTGGGCGATCGTCTCGAAGCCGTGCCGGCGCAGCAGGTTGGCGGCGCGCGGAGCGGCCAAGAAACCGAGGCGTCCTGAGAGACAAATGCCGCCCGCATCTAGACAAGTTAGTCATATCCCTTTACGATACGAACATCCCGCGCGACCGTGCGCGAAGAAGGTGATCAGACGAAGAGATTGGAGGCTCTACATGCTCGGGAGTTGGCGACGCCTGTGTCTCACCGGCGTCTCGGTCCTGTCAGCGTTCGTCATGTTGTCATCGGTCGCGCTGGCCGCCAGCAGCGTGACGTGGGAGGGGATCAACTGGGGCGCGCTGTCCGGTACGGACATCAACGAGATTGCCGGCAACCTCGTCGTCACCAACAGCGGCGACTGGCCGGCCGCGCATTACAACACCTCCGACTCGTTTCGGAATACGTCGACCCCATCGCTGACGTTCACGGTGATCGATGCCGGGCCCGGCACCGTCACCGGTGGCGCGTACGTGGAGTACGAACCGTACCCGTGGGCAGGGCTGTTCTGCACTGCGGCTCCCGGCTATGATAACTACGTCATCAACTGGTGGAACGAGGACGACGACGTGGTGATCGACACCGGCATCCGGCGTTCAGCCGGTGCGCATACCTTCGAGATCGGCCGGCGCGCGGACGGCACGGTTGATTGCTGGATCGACGGTCGCATCGCCGCTAGCGTGCCTGCCTTCGGCATGCAGTCCATTACCGACGTCTATCTCATCGCTTGGGGCGGCGAACCTGGCGACACCGTCACCTACACCGCCTATGCCGAGGGCGAAAGCTACCGGGTTCCAACAACGAAGGATGAATGCAAGAAGGGCGGCTGGCAGACGTTCAGCGACCCTTCCTTCGCCAACCAGGGTGCATGCGTCAGTTTCGTCGCTAAGTCAGGCCGCTAGTTCGTCGACGCGGGGCGCGACTCATCCTCGCGTCCCGCACTCCGATGTTACGGCAGATCGTCGGCGGGGAAGCCGCGCGCCTGCCAGCGTTGGTAGCGCCAGATGCTGACCGCGCGACGGATTTCGCGGATCGCGCTGGCGTCCATGTTGGAGAGCAGGGCGAGCGTCGAGTCGGGCGTCCGCTCGACCTGGGCGATCGTCTCGAAGCCGTGCCGGCGCAGCAGGTTGACGGCGCGCGGGCTGAGGTCGAGCAGCTCGGTCGTGGGATCCCGATGGCGACGGACGGCCTTGACCCCTTCTTCGACGAGGCACCAGATCAGAATCGGCGTCACCATGACGATGCCAGTCATCGCCAGCCAGCCAAAAGCGATCAGCATCACCGACTGAGCGTCGCCGTCCAGCAGCCAGGCCGGCCCGAGGATCAGCGCCCAGGAGACCCCGACGATCCAGGCCGAACGGCGCAGTGGATTGACCGCGAAGATGTCGTTTCCTCCGCCACCGCGATAGGCCATCGCAAGCTCGGAGCAGGCGCGGGGTTGGTATGGCACGGGCAGACCTCGAGCAGTTGGGACGGATGACCGCGCTCCACGCGCCGCAGCGCGCGTGGGCGCACTCTAACAGATCCCGATTATCCGGTATACTTCACCTTCGCGCCCGACCCAGGCCGGAGTGGCGGAATGGCAGACGCGGCGGTCTCAAAAACCGCTGACCGCAAGGTCGTGTGGGTTCGACTCCCACCTTCGG
>CALMXF010000187.1 GCA_937870985.1 uncultured Chloroflexota bacterium | reverse complement strand
TGGCCCGCGCCGCCCGCGACGAGTCGCTCGCGCCGGTCTCCGAGGCGTTCGTCGCCGCACTGCGCCAGGCGGCCGGGGCGTTCGGTGGCAAGCGGGATGAAGGATGATGGGTGGGGGACGGTCCTCTGTGCAGATGTGACCGCAGCCTCATTCTCTCCTTGTCATTCTTGGTCCACTGGGTGTCGTTGCAGCTGCCATGGTCAGCAACCACGGTCATCGTGGCGACGCCTTGCCCGTCGCACTCGATCAGCTCAGTAGACGAACGCAGTGAGTATGTCGGGTCGGCAGCCTCCCGACTCTCTGTCATCCTGAGGCCGCAGCCGAAGGATCCGTTTCCCCGCGCTGGTTCGCTGCCGCCGGAGAGGGACGGATTCTTCGCTCCGCTCAGAATGACAGAGACAGTAGCGCCCCCAAGGGCGCCAGTATCACTGCACTCGATCGTCTCAGAACGACTCGGGAACGAAGTGAATGCGATGGTTTCGCATCGCGCAACTCGATGGTGTTGCATTCGATACCATGAGTGATCGGACGAGAAAGTATTGACACCATCCCCTTGTATAGACGTAAGATGTTCCCGCACCCGATCGAACAGGAGCTGTGCCGATGGCAACACGACAGCCCGCGCGCCAACTCATCATCGTCGTCGTGTGTCTTCTGGTGATCGCATGTGGCGCGCCGGATGTCGTACCGACCGGGAGCGCGGCGGATGCATCCCCGGAGGTTGTCACGCCGGTTGAGTCGTCTCCAACCGCTCACGTTGAACCGGCGGCGACGGATGACGCGTACCCTGATGGATTCGTTCTCACTATGATATGATCCGACGTTCCGTCCGGATCTGCTGGTTCAGGGGTACGACCTCTTCGTCATCGGTCGTGTCGTCGAGGAGCAGCCGGCGCGCTGGACAACACCAGATGGTAGCCGCCCGGCCGACCTGCTCGTTGACGTTCCTGAGCGATATACCATCATCACCCCGTTTGTACTTGAGCTCGACGTGCCGGACTACCTGCGCAAGATGACGGGACCCCTCATTCCGCTAGATGACCGTGGAGCAACTGCGTTCCCCGTCGACACGACGCGGCTCGTCGTCGTTGTCGAGGGTGGGACGGTCGGCAAGGATTCCGTTGTGCACGCTCCGTCCGAGTTGCTGACTGTGGGCGAACGAATCCTGCTCGGGCTTGTCGCGACTCGGAGCAACCGAGCGGACGTGGCGTTTGAGCAGCTCGTGCAAACGGCATCCGGACCGATCTGGTGGGGTGTTGAGCGCTTTATTCTGGGCGATGATGGCTCGGCGACGTACTACGATCGGTCGCTGTCGGCGAGAGAAGTCGTTGGCGGTATCCTCGACGCGCTTGCCTGGGAATCGGGGGCGACTCCCGGCCCGTAGTGCTCAGTCGGCTCCCGACATCGCCAGCGCTGCTTCGCTGACGGGCGCGGGGGATGGCACAGCCGGTGCGTCGTGCCAGACGACGACGCCGGTCGGCATCGGCTCGCTGGACTGCCGCAGGAAGATCACCAGGTCGTTGGCGGTTACCCGCCAGTCGTCGATCGACGGGTCGAATGCGCCGGCCAGGTGACCGGTCCGCAGCCAGTAGCGTATTGCTGCCGGATCGTATTGCAGGAACCGCGACACCTCGTCTACTGTGTAGCCATACATCGTCCGCGTCGCTCGTCGTGCCTGTGCCATTGGGCGCCCCTGCCTGAACATTCACCGTGTACGTACAGAGAGCATATCACGGCTGTGTCAGGCTGTCACGAGACGGAGATCAGTTGTTGAGGCTGCGCCAGACTGCCAGTGAGGTGAGTGTCAGCAACGGGGCCAGCAGGGCGAGGAGAATGATGCGCGTCGATCCGGAAGCGCTGGCGGCGATCACCACCAGCAGGATGAGCGCGAGGACGACGCCGGCGATCATCACCGCCGCGCGGATCTGACGGCGGCTCACTCGTTGTCCCCGTCGATCGGGCGGAGCCTGCGTTCCAGCTCAGCGCGGCGATGCTCGAGCCACGGCGGAAGCTTCAGCGCCTGGCCGAGCGACTCCAGCGGCTCATCGATGGCGAATCCGGGGTGAGCGGTGGCGATCTCCAGCAGGTGGCCGTCCGGGTCACGGAAGTCGATGCTGTGGAAATACTGCCGGTCCTGGATGTCCGACACGTTGACGCCCGCGCTGATGATCCGCTCCTGCCAGACCAGCTCGACCGCCTCGTCCGGCACGCAGAAGGCAATATGGTGGATCTGGCCGGGGCCGGCGACGGCGCGCCCGACGGCGTCGTGGTCCACCAGTGTCACGATCAGCCGCTCGGCCGGGGCCGGCCCATCAATCTCGAAGACGAGATCGGCCCGGTCAGGGTTGATCGGGTTTGGATATTCGCCGGCGAGGTCGAAGCCCAGCATGTGCTGGTAGTAGACCGATGCCGTCTCGCGATCGGTCGCCAGCAGCGCGGCGTGGTCGATCCGGCCGATCGCCATCGCGGGCACGAAGAAGACCGGCGCGCCATCCGGCACGTCATCCCCGGCTGGGGCAACCAGCTCGACGATCAGCCCGTCCGGATCGCGGAACCGGATGGCCGGCCTGGTGTGGTCGTGGAACGGCCCTTCCAGGTCGACCCCCTCGCGCTCCAGATGGCCGCGCCACCATGCCAGCGCCGCCCCGCTGGCAACCCGCAGGGCGATGTGCTCCGTCCCGCCCCAGCCGCGCTGGCCATGGGGGGCGTCCGGCCATTCGAAGAAGGTCAGCAGCGACCCCGGCGCGCCGATCTCGTCGCCGTAGCAGACGTGGCGGACATCCGGCATGGTGAGATCGACCGTCTGCTTGACCAGCCGCAGCCGCAGCAGATCGCGATAGAAGCGGGCATTCTCCCGCGCGTCGCGGGTGACCATCGTCAGGTGGTGATAGCCGCGCAGAGGCGCGATCGGGTGATGGCTCATGCCGGCTCCTCGTATGCCAGGCGCGGCGAAGCGTTGTGCCGGGCCATCGACTAGTCTTCCACTCCTGCTGGACGCATTCGCGAGCCACATCGTGGGAACGGATTGTATACGAGCGCGCCCCGCAGCCCGCCGAACACTCTGGCAACCGTGCGAGGGCCGGGG
>CALMXF010000186.1 GCA_937870985.1 uncultured Chloroflexota bacterium | reverse complement strand
CGACGCCGACGTTCAGGCCGAGCTGCTGACCCCGACCGGCGCCGCGATCCTGACGACGTTGGCCGAATTCGAGCGACCGCTGTTTCGCACGACCGCCGTTGGCTCCGGCTTCGGCCAACGCCAGCTCCCCTGGCCAAATGCCCTGCGAGTCTGGCTTGGCGATCTGCCTGATGCCGACTCAGCCACAGAAGAGCCAGCGGCTGACAGCGAGCTGCTGCTCGAGGTCAATATCGACGACATGAACCCGGAGTTCTATGAGCTGCTGATCGAGCGGCTCTTCGGTGCTGGCGCGCTGGACGTGTTCCTGACACCGATCGTGATGAAGCGCGGGCGGCCGGCCACGAAGCTGAGCGTCATCACCGGCGCAGACCGACGCCGCGAGATCGAAGAGACGCTGTTCGAAAACAGCTCGACATTCGGGGTCCGGGCAACACGGATCGAGCGGACGAAGACAGATCGCTCGTGGGTGACGGTCGCCACTCGTTGGGGCGACGTTCGGCTGAAGCTGAAGATCTGGCGTGGTCGCGTCGTCGAGGTTGCGCCGGAGTATGCCGATTGTCTCGCGATCGCTCGCCAGGTGGACGCGCCGCTCCGACTGGTCTACGGCGAGGCGAAGCGCATCGGCGACGCATTCGTCGGCCGCCGGGGGGACGCTATCGATGCCGACCGCCAGCGCTGAGGTCAACGCATCAGCGCACCGCTCAGAAATGCGAGGATGAGCCGACCGAGCGCCTCCGGCCGATCCTCCTGGATGAAGTGATTGGCGTGCTCGAAGATATCGGTCCGACTATCGTGGAGAAGCTTGCCGATCTCGACTGCTCGGCTGGATGGAAACGCGCGATCGTTGCCACCCCATGCGACAAGCCCCGGCCCCTCGAAGTTGTAGAGCGCCTCTCGCCAGCGGTGAAAGTCCGCTGACGTCAATCCGTCGATGTGGCTCATGCGGCGCAGGACACTCCAGAGGCCGTCGGTAAACGGGCGCCAGTAGACCGCGATGACATCGTCGGTCAGTCGCTCCTTGTCATCGACGTAGCGGCCGAACGCCTCACGTAGCATGAATGGCCGCGCGGCGGCAGTTGCCAGCCGGCCGGCGATCGGCAGGTTGATGAGGGCGAGCGGCGAGAGTGGTGAGCTGTGCCAGTCGTCGATCCAGACGCTCGTGTTCGTCACGATCATGTCGCTGACCCGGTCAGGCGCTCGGGCGAGCATCTCGCAGGCGACAAGCGCGCCGTAGTCATGACCAACCAGCGCCGTGCGTCTGATGCTCAGTTCGTCGAGCACGCGCAGCATCGCCGTTGCCTGACCGGCCGGCGACAGATCGACGGTGGCCGGCCGGTCAGCGAACCCGAAGCCGATCAGATCCGGGACAATGGCGCGGCGCTCGCGGGAGACAACTCGCGCCACGTCTCGCCAGAGAAAGCTCGACGTCGGAATGCCATGCAGGAAAACGATCGGCTCGCCAAGCCCCTCATCCAGCACGAAGGTGCGAATGCCGTCAACGACAACCGGTCGAAGCCGTGCCTGCCAGTCCGCGACCGGATCGGTTGTCATACTCACGATTCCGACTCGGCCTGATGCTCGACAACCCGCGCGAGATTGGCCAGCGTGCCACTCTGACTGAGGTTCATGAACGCGCTGATGAGATCGACCGGGACCGGGAAGAGGATCGTCGAGTTCTTCTCGGTCGCAATTTCGGTCAGGGTCTGGAGGAATCGGAGCTGCAGCGCGATTGGCTCGGTGGCCATTACTACGGCGGCGTCGTGGAGCTGCTGGGCTGCCAGCGATTCACCCTCGGCGTGAATAATCTTGGCGCGCTTCTCCCGCTCGGCCTCGGCTTGTCGCGCCATCGCCCGCTGCATCGATTCTGGTAGCTCGACGTCCTTGATTTCGACGACACTGACCTTGATGCCCCATGGCTCCGTTTGCTCGTCGATGATTGTCTGGAGCTTCTGGTTGATAACCTCGCGAGCCGCTAGCAGTTCGTCCAGCTCGACTTGCCCCAGAATCGAGCGAAGCGTCGTCTGGGCGATCTGCGAGGTCGCGCGGACGTAGTCGGCGATGTTGACGATCGCCATCCCGGCATCGACGACGCGGAAGTAGGCGACCGCGTTGACGTTCACCGTGACGTTATCGCGGGTGATGACCTCCTGTCGGGGGATATCCATCGTGAGGGTTCGGAGGTCGACACGAATCATCCGTTCGATGAACGGGACCAGCAGGATCAGCCCCGGCCCGCGCGCGCCCGCAAGCCGGCCGAGACGAAAGACGACGCCTCGTTCGTACTCCTGGGTGATCTTGATCGTTGCCGAGGCAAAGATGATCAAAAACAGGATGATCGCGCCGACGGCGATGAGAATACCTACGTTCACGTCAACTCCATTCGCTTGCGCCACGCACCATGTGGCATATCAGGTTCCTGCGGTCGGGAGAGGAAGCGCCGGTGTCGTTGCGTCGTGTTCTGGTTCGGCCGGCGTCACCACAAGCGCCAGCCCTTCGATCGCCACGACACGGACGTGCTCTCCCGTGTGGATCGGCGCGTCTGCTCGCGCTTGCCAGAGCTCGCCGAACACGAAGACCATACCCTCCGGATCGAGGTCAGAGCGGACTATGCCGACTGTTCCAACCAGCGCCGACAGGCCGGTAACGGCCGGCTTCTTCCGAATGCGGACAACGGCGCCGATGATAAAGCCGAAGAACACCGCCATCATCGCTGTCATCGCAAAGACAACACTCCGGGAGACCTGCAACACACTGGGGCTGCGGGTGTTCGCCAGCATAAGCGAACCGAGCAAGAACGCGCCGATGCCGCTGAGCGTGAGAACGCCATGGCTCGGCAGGAAGACATCGAGCGCAAACAGGATGAAGGCGAGGATCATCAGCGCCAGCCCTGTCCAGTTGGAATCCAGTGTGCCCAGGCCATAGAAGCCAGCCAGGAGCAATATCACACCGACCGCCCCAGGCCCGATCCCGCCCGGGTTGGCGATCTCGAAGATAATCGCCAGCGAGCCGAGACTTAGCAGGATGTAGGCGATGTTCGGGTTTGTCAGCACCTGGAGGAACTGCTCGAAGAACGACATGCGGAACGTTTCGACCTGTGCCCCGGCCGTATGAAGCACGACCGGCTGACCGAGCACATCCACTGTCCGGCCGTCCGACTGTGTGAGAAGCTCTTCCTGTGACGCGGCAATGAAATCGACAACGCCGAGCTGGACAGCCTGGCTGGCCGGGATGTTTTCCGCGTCGCGGACCGCGGCCTCGGCCCAGTCACCGTTACGTCCGCGCCGTTCGGCCAACGCGCGGATCTTGGCCACCGCGTCGTTGATGATCTTGCGGTCCATCGTGGTCGGGGTGGCGTTTGCTTCTCCACCTGCACCGATCTGCACCGGTGTCGCCGAGCCGATGTTCGTTGCCGGCGCCATCGCCGCAACATGCGCAGCGTAGGTGATATAGACCCCAGCCGAGGCCGCGCGCGCGCCATCCGGCGCGACCCAGACGATGATCGGGATCGGCGCGTTGAGGATGTCGCGCACGATGTCGTCCATCGCTGAGGATAGCCCGCCCGGCGTGTTCAGCTCGATGATAAGCGCATGATCTCCACGTTCGGAGGCGCGCTGAATGCTGCGGTCAATGTAGGTCGCCAGCGGAGGGGTAATCGCGTCATCGACACTGATCTTCCCGACACGGTTGCCCGAATCGGCCGCGGCGGTCGATGTGACAACCGCGATGAGAACACTGATCGCGACCAACATGATGGACCATTGAACCGGAGTTGACCGCTGTGGCCGCGTGGAGGATCTATACACTGCGAGCTCCTTTGCCCGACTGCGCTCCAAGTATACGGTGCAGTCGCTGGCCCGGGGCGCACGGCCAGTACAATCAACAGGCTGTCCGGACGAGAAAGGGGAAGCGGCGTGGACGAGGAAAAGCAGGAACCCGAGCAGGAATGGATGGCGAATGAGGCCGCAGCGTATCAACGGGCAGAACGCTACCTCAACAGCCTGATTTTCGGCCCGCCCTCTCCACCACCCGGCACATCGCAAGAGGAGATCCGCGCACGCGCTGTCGCCCGGCTGGCCCGACTACGCGCGTTCCTGGCGTTTCTCGGCAACCCCCAACGTGCCTACCGAACGATCCATGTTACCGGAACCTCGGGAAAAGGGTCGACAACGACGATTACTGCCAGCATCCTGAAAGCGGCCGGCTATCGTGTTGGAGCACACGTTTCGCCCTATCTCCAGGTGGCTACCGAGAAGTTGCAGATCGATGGACGGCTGATTTCCGCCGGCCGGTACGAGCGCCTCGTCGATGACATGCATCGCAGTGTCGATGAGTGGGTGGCGGCAGGGTGCGAGCGACCGAACTACGGCGAGATCTGGGTCGCGATGACGCTACGATACTTCGCCGAGGAGCAGGTCGATGTCGCCGTTGTCGAGGTCGGGGCAGGTGGACGATTCGACGTTACCAACGTCCTCGAACCCGATGTCGTCGCGATCACCAGCGTCGGTCTGGACCACACGGTCACCCTCGGATCAACGCTGGAGGAGATTGCCTGGCACAAGGCCGGAATCATCAAGCCCGGATCGGTCGCAGTCACCGCAGTGACTGGCCCTGAGACCCTTCCGATTATCGAAGAGGAGTGCCGGCAGACTGGCGCTGATCTGGTCGTTGTCCGGGAAGGGGAGCGATATCGCGACGTGCGCGCGGACGCCGATGGCACGTCGTTCATCGACGGCGCTACCGACGAAGCAATGCGGATCACACTGCCTGGCACGTTTCAGGCGTCGAACGCAGCGATGGCAATCGAGATCGCGCGCCGGTTTACCCACGGTCACCTGCCTGTCGAGACGCTCCGAGCAGGACTGGCGGCGGCCCGTTTCCCGGGCCGGATGGAGCTCGTGCAGGACAATCCACGAGTGCTGCTGGACGGCGCCCACAACCCCGAGAAGGTTGCCTCGCTGGCGCGGAACCTCGAGCATCTCTACCCTCACCAGCGCAAGCTGATCATCTTCGGCGCGCTCGAATCGAAATCGCATGCCAGCATGCTGGCGTCGCTGTCCCCGCTAGCCGGCCTGGTCATCGCGACAATGCCGCGCGTCCTGGCAAAGCCAGCGACCGACGCCGCCGAGATCGCCGCCGAGGTTATCGGTGATGTCGAGGTGATCATTGAGCCGTCCCCGGAACGCGCCATCGAGATCGCCCTGGCGCGCGCAGAACCGGACGATCTCGTGGTCGTCACCGGCTCGCTCTACCTCGTCGGCAACATCCGCGAACGCTGGTATCCGTCGGAGGCGATCCTCAGTCAGAGCAACTGCTGGCCGCGCACGACGCCGCTAGGGTTGTGGGATCCGCCCCTGCTTGCGAAGGAAACGTAGCAACCCATCGATCGACATCCAGTGGGGCGTCGTCAGCTCGAACATCGGAGCGAGATCGGATGTGCCGTTGCGGCCCATTTCCTCGAGAACGACAGCGCCGAGCCTCGCGATCATCGCGTCCCGATCGAGCCCGTCGATAGCCCACTGCTCGACCAGCGCCACCCACTGATCCAGCCGGGCGCCAAGCTGGTCGAGATGCGGCGAGACATCATCCCAGGGGCCGAAGTGCGTCAGAAGCATCCGGTCGGGATTGGCGGCTCGGAGCCGGGCAATGCTGGCGTGCCAACCGACGATATCGACGTCGGGAGGTGGCGTTGGGGGCCAGACCTCGATGGCCGGCGGAATCCGGACGCCCGCGACATCCCCGACGAAGATCAGCCGAGCCTCCTCGTCGTGATAGGCGATATGGTGTGAGGCGTGCCCCGGTGTGTACATCGCTCGCAGCGTCCGACCACCGATCGAGACGATCTCGTTGTCGGCAACGACGACGACCCGGTCTGCCGGGACAGGCCGGATCTCGCCCCAGAGCTGATCCATCCGGTCACCATAGATCCGAGCCGCGCTGCGCACCAGGTTGGTGGGGTCAATCATGTGCGGCGCGCCAATCTCATGGACGTAGAGTTGCGCGCCCGGGAGCCGGTCGAGCAGCACTCCCGCCGCGCCGGCATGATCGAGATGGATGTGCGTTACTAGCACGTGCCGGACGTCGGCCAGATCATGCCCGAGCGAGCGAATCCCGGTTTCCAGCGCGTCAAGGGTCGTTGTCGGCCCGCACTCGATCAAAGCCAACCCGTCGGAGGTGGGCAGCAGGTACGCGCCGATCACGCGCGGCATACCCTGGAAGTGAAGATCGATCAGTCCGATCTCGGATGTGAGCCATCGTGTCTGGTCGTCTGCGTCCATGGTCTCCTCTTTGCCGGGTGGCTGTTTTGCTAGGTTTGGTCGGCATCCGCCATCGCGGCAAGCTGCGCCGCGAGCGCCTGTAACCGGTCGCGATCGATCGCGTAGTACTTCATGCCATTGGCCGGCCGGATAGTCACCAGATCCGCCGATTCCAGCGTGCTGAGGTGACGGGAGACGGCCGACTGGCTGATCCCCAACCGTGAGACGATCTCCTGAGCGTACAGCTCCCCTCCCCGCAGCATTTCGACAATACGCATCCGCGAAGGGTCGGACAGCGCGCGGAACCCTTCCAGCGCGTCGGCAGTGGAGAGCTGGGTCACAGCCTCTGCAGTCCGTGATGCGAGCGTGCGACGCTGTAGCACGGTTTGCGGGTTGAAGTAGAGGATCAGGTTCGGTGGGTAGAGGATGTACTGGATGAATCGGCCGAGGTGGATCGAAGGACTGTAGATCACCCTCTCCACATCTCCAATTCGGAGGCTGATCTCCTCGGGCAACCGGTGGCCGGTGATCTCGGCGAAGGACTGCTGTGCCGAGGTGTAGTGAATCAGTGACTGCGCGACGCGGACCGCCTGACGCATATCCGGCAACGTCGATCGATACTCTGTTTCGAAGGCAGCTCGCCAGAACCCGTCCAGCAGCGCGAGTGTCCGCAGCTTGAGCTGGCCGGGCGAGATAATCAGCGAGACTGCTTCGTCGATATTCGCGCGGGTGATGCCGGGTCGGAGGAACATACGCCAGTCGTACGGATCATCGTTTTCCGGCGGCGCCTCGGCTAGCCCTCGATCACGGTAGAGCCGCACGACGCTTTCGGTTGCCATGTCCTTGAATCGCTCTGGGGGTAAGGCGCTGAGGAATTCGAGGTAGTCGTCGAACGACGCGCTCAACTGTTCGTGGGCCACTGCGTCGAACGCCGCCAACATCTCCTCGACGTAGTAGAGCAGGCGGCCAGAGAATCCGAGCAGCAGGTCAAGATCGTGTCGCAGATCCTCGTCCAGATTGCGCCAGGTGTCCACCAGCCAGGGATCGAGGGCGGAGTCTTCCTGGTCCACGGCATAGCCAGCCCGGAACGCGAGCGAGATGGCTGATGTCAGCGTGAGTGGCGCTGAGACTGCAACGATCTGTTGTGGAGCAGGTTTGCCGACGATGAGTTGGCCCACGGCTCTACCCTCGCCATCACAACAAGACGGATTCCCGAGGCCAACGTTGGCCCGGCTGGCATCACGGTATCACCATAACATGCTAGACCGACGCACGGAGTTGGCGCTACTCCTTGGCGCGGGCCTGAGCGATGTAGTCTTCGCGCGGTGGGCTGAAAAAATCCAGCACGAGGCACCCATCTGGTCCGGCCGTGCCGCTGTGCGGGACGTGACCGGGGATCGTGTATGCATCACCAGGCCGGCAGAGTCGCGTCTCACCGGCAACTACCATCTCGATCTCACCTTCGAGGACTACGCCGACCTGCTCGTTCGGATGGGAGTGCATCGGCACGCCAGCGTCAGGCTCGATCCGCACCCAGTTCGCCATCATTGCGTCGCCCACCATGATGCTCATCTCGACACCGGGCGCCGGCTGGAGGCTCGGAAGTGACGCGACCTCGTGAAATATCGGGTGGGACTTCGCTTGCTGGGCGGACTCCCGTGCCTCTTCGGGCTGGATCCAGAAGCCAGCCTGCTCGCCATATGGCTCGTCGGGACGCATCACGTGGCGCTCGCGCGGTTTCTCGGTCATCATGTTCTCCTATCTGCCCCGGCTCGATCCACCCCCATGATATTCGATCTCCCTGAATGCGGGCGCACTGTGACGGTTCCGAGAGGCTTCGGTGCGATAGGATTCGCCGACAGTCCGGCTTCACAGATGGGGGATGGACGATGCGCGATCGTCGACGCAGCGTAACCGGGGTTGCGCGCACAGGGTCAATGGCGCTCGTGGCGGTCATGCTGCTGACGCTGGTCGGGGCTGCCGCGCCCGCGAGCGCCCGACAGGAAAACGATCCCGGGATCATCGCATCGCTATCGCTGATCAATACCTGGCGAGGCTGGTTAGGTATCCCCCCGCTGAAGATCGATCCAGCTCTCCAGAAGGCTGCCGAGGCGCATGTGGAGTACTACAGGCTCAACTTCGGCGACCCGTCGCTTGCCGGAATGGGTTTGCATTACGAGACGGCCGGAAAGCCCGGCTTCACCGGCGCGAGCTTTCAAGAACGAGTTGAAACGGCCGGCTATTCGGGCTGGGCAAACGAGAATGCCGGGTTGTCCGGCTCAATGGTCTGGTCGACGAAGTGGTTTATCGGAACCGTTGGCCACCGATTGACGCTCCTTGACCCACGGTATTCCGATATCGGTCTGGCTGCGATCAACGACGGCAAGATCAAGTTCGAAATCATCGACCTTGGCACGAAGAAATGGATCGAAGAGGCGAGCCCTGACTGGGCTGCCTGGCCGCCGAACGGCGCGACCGGCGTCGAGACATCCTTCGACGGGGAAGCCCCCGACCCATTCCCGAACGCAACCTACCCGGTCGGCTATCCAATTACGCTCAAGTACTTCGGCGCTGGCGACCTTACCCTGACGGTGGCCACGATCTCGGCCGGCGGGGTCGCAGTCCCGTCCTTCTCCTCGATCGGCTCTGGCTGGCTGACCCGTAAGACAATCCAGCTTGCGGCGAATAAGCCTCTGGACGAGGGAAAGCGATACGACATCCACGTCGAGGGCACGGCGAATGGACAGCGATTCGTTCGCGACTGGAGCTTCACCACCACCACAGGCGATGATGAGCTCGATCTACCGGGCACTCCGCGTCCTACGCCGCCACCGGCTCCTCAGCCGACTCCCACACCGACTCCATCCCCACCTCCGACACGGTCGCAGGTTCCCCTTGACCAGCTGCCCGACGGGCTGAAGTCCGCCAATGCTCTCGTCCAGCAACTGTGGTGGGAGACAGATGGCCCTGTCGCGCGAACCGAAGTCGATCGATCCTGGCTTTGGGGCCCGAATTCGTGGGCTGCGGTCACTGAGTCGTATGCCGAGTCTCCTGCTCACCGCCGGCAGGTGTACTACTTCGACAAGGCGCGGATGGAAGTGAATGATGCGACAGGTCAGCGGGACGGCTTCGTCACTGCCGGCCTGCTCGTCCGCGACATGATCCTGGGCAAGGCGCAAGTCGGCGACGCGATGTTCGAGAACCATGCGCCGGCCGACGTGCCGCTGGCCGGCGACGAAAAGCCGTTTAACCGGGACGCGCCGACGTTCGCGAGCCTTGCCGGCGTTGCCTCGATCGGCGGGGGACATACTGCTGCGGCGCGGCGGGGTGCGGCGATTCGCGAGGTGTTGTCGTCGAGAGGCGCGATTTCCACAAACAATGCCCTTGGAAATCTTGCGGCCTATGGCTCATACGAGCCGACGCTGGGCCACAACATCGCGGCTGTGTTCGATGATTATCTGGCCGGCCTTCCCAACGACTGGATGATGAGCGTTGGTCTGCCGCTCACCGAGCCGTACTGGATCCGGACGAATGTCGCGGGCGTACCGAACTGGGTGCTGGTCCAGGCGTTCGAACGGCGGGTTCTGACATACACGCCCGACAACCCGGCCGGCTGGCAGGTCGAAATGGGCAACGTCGGCCGCGCCTATTACACGTGGCGCTACGGCGTGCTGCCTCCCTGGCGCTAACAGCAGACTAGCGGGGTTGCCACGGCGTTTCGTCGCCAAGCTTCCGTCGATGCAGGCCGATGAGCGTCGACAGGAGGGCTGTTCCGAGTGAGTAGCTCGCGAGGACGTCGGTCAGCCAGTGATGTCCGAGATAGATCCTCGACGGCCCGACCAGGCCGATGAACGACGTGACGCCGCCAGTTGGCAACCAGCGCGACCACCGGCCTCGAATCTCGGTGAAGCACAGATACGCAAAGAAGCCCCAGAAGCAGACATAATGCAGGACGTGCCCGCTAGGAAAGCTGGAGTCGCGAAGCTTGGCTTCCGTAACCATGATGCCGTCCCCGCCCGGGCGAGGCCGCTGGACGAGCATCTTGGTAGAGAATGACAGCAGCGACGCGAGCCATGCAAAGACCATGTACCGCGCCTCGCGGCGGAACCCGAGCATCCAGACACCGGCTGTTGCCGTGCCAGGCAACAGAAGTGACTGCGGCCGGAAGCCAGGCCAGGAAATGGCGTTCAGGAGTTGAGACAACGCGGGATGGTTCAGCCGCTGCATCCCGAGTGTGACGGCGACATCGCGTTCCATGCGCGGGTTGCGCCGAACGGCGACCAGCAGCGACACAAACGCCGTGAGCGCCACAAGCGCTATAGCGAGGAATCCACGCCCGCGCGACTTCGCCTCGGCCGGCGACACCGTCGCCTTTCGGGCGCGCATCCCGTTTCTATAACTGACATTCTGTGATTGCTGGCTCATTCATGCCTCCCGGCCGAGGATTGTACCGGGAGTCGGACGGACGCGTCGGGCGTCACTTGCTCCGCTTCATCCAGCCTCGTCGGATCAGAACCTCACGAGCCAGGTGACCCAGCATGATTTCGTCCTTCGTGCCTGCGTAATCCGGATGGTATTCGAACCGGTTGCGCTCAAAATACTGGACGATGTGAACCGTGCCGTCGGTGTCCGAGGCTTCCTTGAACTCCTCGGAGATCGGATAACCGAAGATCTGCACACCACCGTTCGCGTCCCAGAAGCTCTTGAAGCCGCTGGAGAGGCTGTGCCCGGTCAGATCGAAGTACCGCCGGTTACTTGTCGAAGGAAACGGCGCGATCGGCCGAAATGGAGCTTCTTTGGCGCGTGTGGCGGTGGTCTCGGAGCCGAGCAGGCCGAGCAACACCTCATCCGGCGTGCCGGCATATTCGGGGTGGTGCTCGAACCGCGCACGCTCGAAGTATTGCGTCACATAGCGGCCACCGTCGGTTTCGGAAGCCTCCTCGAATGCCTCGGTCAGCGGGTACCCGAATCGCTCGACTCCGCCGTTCGCGTCCCAGTATGAGACGAATGGCTCGGGGACATTGTGTCCGGTGATTCCGAAAAAGCGAGAATTCGGGTCGCGAGTCTGCGCGACGGGCCCGACGGGCGGCGACGCAACGGTAATCACCGACGGCGCGATGTCGGTGAACTGGTAGGCGACGAACTCCTTGATGATGCCTGCGCGGTATTCGTCACGCCGGAGCGATTGCAGGCGGACATAACCGATGATATCGCGCGTTTCGCCGGCCAACAGTGGTTCACCAAGCCCCCACCGATACGGGTTTGGCGTCCCGGTCCACGACACTGGCTGCATCGTTATTCGATATTCATCCTGGACCTTCGGGAACCCCACTGTGTCGAACGTCTGTCCCTGTTCGTAGATGAAGCCCGACTTTGGCCCGCCGCCCTCCAGTGGCGTCGTGCCGGCGTTCCTCACCCGCATGCGTACCGCGAGCAGGTTGCCCTGATAAACCGTCGCCGGCCCGATCGAACACGAGATGATCTCGATCCCTTCTGTGCGCTTTGGCGGCGCCAGATAGACCGGGGCGGTGCCGGCAATCATGCCGCGCAGTGTCGGGAGGAGCGGGTAACACAGCTCTCCCGGGCATGACGTGGACATAACGTCGCGATGGCCACACAGATTGGGACAGTCGTTCAGATCCTGGAAATCGGCCGCCTCGGTGACATCGACGTTGCTCGCCCGCAACTGGACGAGGCTCGTTATCGAATCGAGCATTACCTGAGGTGGTTTCGTCAGATCCAGGTTGCCCAGTAGCGCGATGCCGATCGATCCCACGTTGTACTGTAGCGCGTGCCCGCCGATGACATTGACCCCGCCGAACCGGCCCTCGTACACCTGGCCCTGCCAGTCGACGAGGTAGTTGTAACCGACGTCACCCCAACCACGAGTGACCGCATGGTAGAAGTAGACAGACCGGATCGCGGCTGCCGGATCGGGGGAGTTGTTGTCGGTCACTGTGTGATGGATGATGATTTTTTCGATCGGGGCGTAACTCGGTGGCCAGATCATTCGGCCCTTCGGGTTCTTGTTCTCGAACCGTAGCGTCTCATCCGCGCCCCAACCAGCCCGGGAGATGATGAGACCGTCGATGATCGTCGCTGACGCTGC
>CALMXF010000185.1 GCA_937870985.1 uncultured Chloroflexota bacterium | reverse complement strand
TGGGCGGGATGGTGGTGGCGCCACAGATTCCAGCGGTCGAGACGGGCGTTGGAACCCTGCGTAATGGCGGCAATGCAATCGACGCGGCGGTAACGGCAGCCTTCGTCCAGATGGTGGTCGACCCGCAGATGTGCGGGATCGGCGGCTTCGGCGCCGCGACGGTGCGGACGGCGGCAGGCAAGGAGGTCTGTGTCGATTTCAACGGCACGGCCGGCTCGAAGGCCACACCGGAGATGTGGCGGGACATCGTCATCGAGCAGGACTGGACCGGCTACGGCTACCACCTCGAAGGCCGGGTCAACGACGTCGGCTACGGCTCGATCATGACTCCCGGCACCGTCGCCGGTATGGCCGAGCTGCTGGAACGCTTCGGCACGATCTCCTGGCAGGACGCGCTGCGGGATGCCATCCGCATCTCGGAGGAAGGTCATGTCGTCACGCCGGAGCTGTGGCAACTGTGGAACATGCCCGGCTTCGGACAGCACATCTCGTTCGGCGAGCGGATGGCGGCAACCGAGGCGTCGCGGGCGATCTACTACAAGCCCGACGGCTCCGGCTACAAGCCCGGCGAGCGGATCGTGAACCCCGACCACGCACGCGCTCTCCGGAGGCTGGCCGACGGCGGACCGCGCGAGTTCTACGAGGGCAGCCTAGCGAAGGAGCTGGCCGCCGATCTGGCCGCCAATGGCTCATTCATCACCGCCGAGGACCTGGCCAGCTATCGCGTGCGCGTCTCCGAGCCGATCCGGGTGAATTACCGCGGCCAGACAGTGCTGACCAATCCGCCGGCCGGCGGCGGTGTCTGCATGGCCGAGACCCTGAAGATCATCGAGCATGAGGACATCGCCGCTCTGGGCCTCAACAGCGTCGAGTACATCGACCTCGTTGGCCATGCAATGAAGGCCGCCTACCACGACTGGTACGGCATGGTCGCCGACCCGACGTTCCACAACGTGCCGGTCGACCTGCTGCTGTCGGACGAGCGGGCCGACGAGTGGTACGCGAAGATCAAGGCCGGCGAGCGGTTCGACGTGCCGCGCTATCCGGAAGCGCCGACAACGACGCACATCACCGTCGTCGATGACGCCGGCAATGCGATCGCGCTGACTCACTCGCTCGGCGCGAGCAGCGGCGTCGTCTCACCGGGCTACGGCTTCACCTGGAACAACATCATGAATGCGGCCAATCCCCAGCCGGGGCTGCCAAACTCGATCGCGCCGGGCAAATCGCGGATCACCGGCATGTGCCCGACGATCGTGCTGCGCGATGGCGAGCTGGTGCTGGCGCTCGGCGCGCCGGGCGGCACACGGATCATCACCGGGGTGCTGCAGGTGCTGCTGAATGTGCTCGACCACGGCCTCTCGGCGGTCGAAGCGGTCTCGGCCCCGCGTTTCGATTGTCAAGGCGATCTGCTGGACTGCGAATCGCGAATTCCGATCTGGGTGAAGGCGGAGTTGGCCGGACGCGGCTTCCAGATCGTCCCGAACCCGGCCCCGTACGGGCAGTTCGCGCTGGTTCAGGCCGTCACCCGCGACCCGGCGACTGGCCGGCTCCGTGGCGGCGCAGACCCGCGATCCGGCGGAGCGGCGATGGGCTGCTAGTGGCAAGAGCGTCGGGTGTGAAAGCCCTCAATCATCGCGCGCGCCGGCCATGGAGATCAAACGACGCGCGATCCCGAGATGCGGTCCGATCCGGGACAGGTGATTGACGAGCGCATCGGTGGCGGCATGCAGTTCCTCGTCGGTTACCGGGTCAAGCACGTCGAGAATGAAGAGCGCGGAGGTCGTCGTGTCACTCAGTTGCGTTCGACGAGCCTGACGCCAGTTCCAGCGACGACAGGTCACGCCCGCGTCGTCGCACCAGACAACCTCGCCTGGCTCGGGGTGCTCGATCACGACCTCGCCATCCGCCATCGTGTCGAACGACTCGCTGCCGGTGGCACGGATCAACCGCGGCGGGCCACTGTATCGATCCAGATCCTCACCGCCGAGGGGGATCTGGTGGAGGACTGAGATAGCGTTGTAGATATCGGTGAGCCGGTTCACTCGCGGCAGCCCGGTGGGCGCGCGACGGAGCAGCGCCTCCAGACTGTTCCGGGTCCGTTGCGGCTTCGCGCCGAACGCCCGGTAGGCATCGCGCCAGGTCGCGACACGCGGGAGCTGGTCGGGCGGCGCGCTGCCAAGCGCCACGACGGCAGCTGATTCTGCTTCCTGCAAAAGCGTCCCGCTCGCCTCATCGCTCGGGCCGGGCGTCAGGTGGGCGACCGCCAGCAACATGACGCGATAGTCGGGCCGAAGCGCGAACACCGCGTCATCGACCGAAGCGCCAGCGAGAAACGCCTGCGGAGTATGCTGATGATTCATCTCTATCCTCTCCACGGGGAGTGCATTCCAACGCCCGCGCATCATAACTGTGCCGAGCTGCAGTCAAGGACGCCAACTCCGTACCTGAGGATGTGGCGGCCTTGACGTCGTTTGGTCCCATATTCCCGGATTCCTGAATTCCCGATCCCTATAGGATCGGGAATTCGGAAATTTCGTGGGGAGCATTGACGAGCGCCACATCTCGCGGTCTCATGCGACCATGCGTCCTGACAGAGAACGACCAGTCCGAAGGAGGAGCGTGTGGACGATTGGCGAGGGGCAACGGAGTCGGCTGACGAGTACGGGGTACTGGCGGCACTCGAGGTGATGATGCCGATGCGCGACGGGGTGCGGTTGGCGACCGACGTGTACTTCCCAGCGCGGATCGATGACCCGGCCGGCCGCGCCGAGGGGCTGTTCCCGGTCCTGCTGGTCCGGACTCCGTACAACAAGCGCGCCGACGACACACGGATGCGCGCGGAGTACTTCACGCGGCGTGGCTACGTCGTCGCGATCCAGGATTGCCGCGGACGTTACCGTTCGGAGGGCACGTTCGCGTTTCTGACCCAGGAGCCGGAGGACGGCTACGACGCGGTCGAGTGGCTGGGCGCGCAGCCATGGTCTACCGGCAAGGTCGGGATGTTCGGGACGTCGTACCTCGGCTGGACACAGACGGCGGCGGCGGTGCTGAACCCACCCAGCCTGGCGGCGCTGGTCGTCAACCAGGCCGGCGCGAACGCCTACACCAGCTCGGTGCGGCAGAACGGCGCGATGGAGCTGCGCTTCCTCGCCTGGGCGTTTATGGAAGCGGCGACGCACCCGGAGGTAGTCGTCGACCCGGTCCGCAAGGCGGCGCTGGAGAACGTTTCGTCGCTGGAGTGGCTGCGCCAGCTGCCGTTGCGGCCAGGCCTGTCGCCGCTGGCGATGGTTCCCTCAATCGAGCGCTGGGCGCTGGACCTCTACACCCGCGGGGACTACAGCGAGTACTGGGACCACCCTGGCCTCAACTTCGCGAAGTTCTGGGACGACCACTCCGACGTGCCGATGCTGCTCTGCGGCGCCTGGTACGACTCGTACACCCGGGCGACGCTGGAGAACTTCGCCGGCCTCTCCGAGCGCAAGCGCGGTCCGGTCCGGCTGCTGATGGGGCCGTGGACGCACGGGATGGTCGACGTCAGCTACTCGG
>CALMXF010000184.1 GCA_937870985.1 uncultured Chloroflexota bacterium | reverse complement strand
AGCCTTGTCTGGTCGGTGTTCGGGTTCGTACACTCCCTGATGTCACCCGGGGTGACGATGACCCACTTGATGGCTGGCGGAGTCTGCACCGTGTTCAACTACAACACCCGACGACACGGCTGGATGACTCGACTGCTGTTGTTCGTCTCCCTGATCTCAGCAATCTCGCTTGCGCTGACGAACGCGCCGCGGCCGGCTGCCGCCGTCGAAGAGCCGCCCTCTCCGGGCTCCTTCTCCCACGGCGCCATCGTCCTGTCCGACTACAACGAAATCCTCTACGACAAGAACGCCAACGTCCGCGTCGCGATGGCATCGACGACGAAGATGATGACTGCGATCGTCGCCGTCCGCTACGGCCGGCTCGACACGCCAGTGCTGATCGACGAGTCCGATATTGTCGGCGAGGCCTCGATGGGGTTGACCGCCGGGACGACGGTCACGCTGCGTGGCCTGCTCTACGGCCTGCTGTTGCCTTCTGGCAACGACGCCGCCCACGCGATCGCCCGATCCGTTGGTGGGCAGAGCGGAGCGACCGATCCCGAACAGGCTGTCCAGAAGTTCGTCGATCTGATGAACCAGACAGCACGGGAGTACCAGCTCCGCGATACGCACTACATGAACCCGCACGGGCTGGACGAGCACGGTCACTACTCAACCGCGTTCGATCTGGCGATTATCCTGCGGGCGGCGCTGAATTTCCCCGTGCTGCGCGAGATTATGCAGACGCCGGCCATCAATATCGATGGCTACGAAATCTGGAACCACAACCAGCTCTATCAGATGCGCGACGATGTCATCGGCGGAAAGACCGGCTTTACCGACAACGCCGGCTACTGCCTGACCGGCGCGGCAACTCGCGACGGCCGCTTCGTCATTGCCGTCGTCGTCGGTGATGATGGCGACAACTGGTACACGGATGTCAGCGATCTGCTCGAATGGGGGCTTCAGGTCGAGGCCATCCGCGGCATCCCGAAGATCGCCATCCCCAGGCTGGTCGGCACCCAGCTCAACCAGCAGCCTGGCCCGCGTCAGGGTGGGCCGTAGGGCCGCCCGAATCGATAGCCCAGCTCGAGCGCAACTATCTGGTCGATGACGGCCGGGGCCGGCGAGATGACCCTCGCCGGCCCCGGTCGAATCTCGTCTGTGCTGTCGTCTCGTTCTCAGGCGTGGACGCCGAGGAACGAGCGCAGGAAGTAGATAAGGAAGGCCAGGCTGATGATGTACATCATCGGGTGGATCTCGCGAGCCTTGCCACGGAACATCTTCACCAGCGTCCAGACGACGAATCCAGCGCCGATGCCATTGGTGATGTTATAGGTCAGCGGCATCATGACCATCGCCGCCAGCACCGGCAAGCCAACCTCGATGTCGCCGAAGTCGATCCCGCGGGAACGAACGATCCGGCCATCAGAGGTGACCTCCTCGCGCTCGGAGAGCACGCTGGTCATCATCCAGCCGACGACGATCAGCGCCGGCGCCGTTGCCTGGGTCGGAACGACACCAACCAGCGGAGCAAACGGCATCGCCAGCAGGAAGAGGACACCGACGACAACCGAAACCAGGCCGCTGCGTCCGCCGTTGCCAACGCCTGCCGCCGACTCGATATACGTCGTCGCCGAGGAAGACGACACCATACCGCCGGCCATCGCTGCGACTGAATCGACCAGCAGCGGCTTCTGGGCGTCGGGCAGCTCGCCATTCTCATTGAGATAGCCGGCCTGGCTACCAACTCCGACCATCGTCCCCATCGTGTCGAAGAAGTCGGCCATCATGATCGCCAGGATCGTCAGGATCGCGACGCCGATACCCATGTGCGAGAAGAAGCGGAACGAGAACTGCCCGACAAGGCTGAAGTCAGGCGTGTCGATCCACTGCGTCGGTACCTGCGCCTGCCCCGGTCCGAACTGGCCAGTGTTGAGCATCTTCTCCAGGATGATAGCGATGACCGTCGTCGCCACAATGCCGATCAGGATTGCGGCGCGGTGGCCGCGAGCTAGCAGGGCGATGGTGATGACCAGCCCGATCGCCGTCATCAGCACCGGCAGGCCACGCAAGTTGCCGAGCTCCAGCGGCGTCCCGGCGCCGGTTTTGACGATCCCGCCATTGACCAGGCCGATGAAGAGGATGAACAGGCCGATGCCGACCGAGATCGCCTTCTTCAGCTCCAGCGGCACCAGATCCATCACGTAGCGCCGGAGGCCGACGAGAACGAGGACTGTAATGAGGATGCCTTCGGCAACGATAACGCCCATCGCCTGCGGGAAGGTCAGCCCCTCGCCAAGAACGAGGGTGAAAGCGACGATTGCGTTCAGCCCCAGACCGGGAGCGAGGGCGAAGGCTCGATTCGAGTAGAGCCCCATGATGATCGTCATCACCCCGGCCACGAGGCAGGTGGACGTCATTGTCGCCGCTATCGGCAGGCCGCTGCCGTCCGGGAGATGAAGGATCTGGGGATTGACGAAGATGATGTAGGACATGACGATGAAGGTCGTCAGGCCAGCAAAGAGCTCGGTTCGAATATTCGAGCCCATCGACCGAAAGCGGAAGAAGCGATCGAGCGTCGCCTCCAGACCACTCTCAGGCGCGGCCCCGGCGTTGTTCGCGCGACTACTCACACTCCACACCCCTCCGCCCGGCGCACTGGCGCCGTCCTACCCCGGGAGCCGGCGGACATGGGCTGCC
>CALMXF010000183.1 GCA_937870985.1 uncultured Chloroflexota bacterium | reverse complement strand
TGCGGACTGACGATACGATCACCCCCGAAGGCGCGCTGAGCGTCCAGTTCCGGATCGACGGGGGCGTCTGGAACCAGGCGAGCTACAACCAGTCGCGCAAGCTCTACGAGTGGAGCTGGTCGCTGACCGGAGTAGCCACCGGCGCGCATTCCGTTGATGCCCGCGCGACGAACGGCGCCGGCGGCGTCACCATCACGCCACCAGCGAGCGTTCGCGTCACCCGCTCGGTATCGATCCCCAATTCGTTCGACGCCAAGGATTACTACCGCTTCTACGATCTATCGGCCGGCAACAGCGGCGGCGCATTCTGGGCCGACGATGTCGATAAGCAGACCTGTGCCGATGGGTCCGGCTGCATCGCCATCACCGACATTGAGCCCGGCGAGTGGCTCTCCTACAGGATCGAGAGCGCGAACGAGGGCGACTACGTCTTCTCATTCCGCGTGGCAACGCCGCAGAGCAACGCGACGATCACGGCGCTCATCGACGACGTCGACGTTTCCGGGGCTATCAGCATCGCCAGCACGGGCAGCTGGACCACGTGGGGCGATCGCGCCAGCTCGCCGATCCATCTGCGGGCTGGTAGCTACACGCTCAAGCTGCGCTTCGGCTATTCGGGCGTAAATCCGGGCATGCTCATGAACCTCAATCACGTCAGCATCACGCCATCCGGCGTCGTCGGAACACCGCCACCACCACCGCCGCCAGCGTCGCCACCATCGGTGGCAGTCTCCAGCCCGACGCAGGGAACGACGCTCGGTGGATCGGTGAACGTCACGGCCAGCGCGAGTGGCGACAAGGGTGTTAGCCGCGTCGAGTTCTTCGTCGACGGCGCGTCAATCGGCGTCGACACCAATTCGGCCGATGGCTGGTCGATGCCATGGAACTCGGCGGCAATCGCCGACGGCGCGCGCTCTCTCACCGCGAAGGCGACGGATACTGCCGGACAGGCGACGACGAGCACGCAGGTCGTCGTTACCGTCAAGAACAACGTCAATCAGTTGCCGGTCGCCAGCTTCACCGCAAGCTGCAATAGCCTTGCCTGCTCGTTCGACGCGAGCGCGTCGAACGACCCCGACGGCACGATCGCGTCGTATGCCTGGACATTCGGCGACGGCGTCAGCGGCACAGGCAAGACGATCGGCCGCACCTACAGCAAGGCCGGCACGTACACCGTGACACTGCGGGTCACCGACAACGCTGGCGGAGTCGCGTCGCTGTCGCGTGTTGTCACCGCAACCACGCCGCCGCCACCCCCGCCGACGACGCTCCACATCGGAGACATCGACGGCGTGCTGAAGGCCGCGACACGAACCGGCGGGACAGCCACGATCACGATCCTGGTGGAATCATCAGCGGGGGCAAAGGTCGCGAACGCCACGGTCTCCGGCACGCTCACCTACACCGGAGCGTCGCGCAGCCTGTCGTGCAAGACCGGAACGGCCGGCACGTGCTCCGTCTCGGTGACATCGATCCCGACGCGTGTGACCAGCGTGACCTTTACGGTCACCAAGGTGACGCACGCGACACTGGCGTACAAGGCGGCCGACAACCGCGACCCCGACAGCGATAGCAACGGCACGACGATCGTCGTCCGCAAGTAGACGAACGCGGAGCCAACAGGACGCCGCCCACCCTGCAAACCAGGGCGGGCGGCGTCCACATACGTCACAAGGTGGCGCTACCCTAGCGGGTGCTGTGGGGATCGAAGGCGTCGCGCAGGCCGTCGCCGATATAGTTGATGCTCATCACCGTCAGGAAGATCATCAGGCCGGGGGCTATGGCGAAGAGCGGCAGCTGCTGCATCTTGCCCTGAGCGTTCTGCAGCAACGTGCCCCAGGTGGCAGTTGGCGGCTGGACGCCGAAGCCGAGGTAGGACAGGCCCGACTCGGTGATGATCGTTGCCGCAACCAGCAGCGTGCCCTGGACAATGATCGGTCCGAGCGAGCCGGGCAGGATGTGGCGGATCATGATCCGGCTGTTGCTCGCGCCGGCCGCGCGCGCCGACTCGACAAACTCCTTCTCACGGAGACTGAGGAACGTCGCGCGGACCAGCCGCGCCAACGCCATCCACGACAGCCCGCCGATAACGATCGCGATCGGCCAGATGCTGCCCGAGAACTGCCGCAGGACACTATTGGTGCGGATGACTGTCGCCAGAACGATCAGAATAAACAGCGACGGGAATGACAGGAAGATATCGACGACCCGCATCAGCAAGCTGTCGATGAAGCCGCCAAAGTAGCCCGAGACTGCGCCGACGACGGTGCCGATCAGCAACGAGACTGCCGTCGCGGCGACCCCGATCAGCAGCGAGATACGACCGCCGTAGAGCACGCGCGAGAAGATGTCGCGGCCAAGGTCGTCGGTGCCGAGCCAGTGCCGTGTGGATGGCCCCTGCAGCCGTTCCGTCGTCGAGAGCGCGTCGGGGTCGAACGGTGCGATGATCGGCGCCAACGCCGCGCTCAGGGTGAGAAGCGTCAGGACGACGAGGCTCGCGGCCGCCAGCCGGTGACGCAGGAAGCGGCGCAGGATCAGCCGGGTCATTGTCTCGGTCCGACGATTCGCGTCGGTTATCGGCTCTTCTGCCGGTCGTGCCGAGGTAACCTGAGTGTCTGACATGAGCTCCATCCCCGAAATGTCAACGCCCTAGCGAAAGCGAATGCGCGGATCCAGCCAGGCGTAGAGGACATCGGCCAGCAGGTTGGACAGGACGATCAACGTGGCAGTAATCATGATGATCGCCATCAACAACGGGTAGTCGCGCCGATCGGCAGCGGTAAAGAACAGCCGGCCCATGCCTGGCCAGGCGAAAATCACCTCGGTAAAGAGCGCGCCAGAGAAGATCAGCGGCAGGTCGAGCGCCATCAGCGTGATCAACGGGATCGCCGCGTTGCGGAAGGCGTGACGCATGATGACGACTCGCTCGCCCAACCCTTTGGCTCGCGCCGTCCGGATGTAATCCTGATGGATGACCTCCAGCATGCTGGCACGCAGAAAGCGCGTGTACCAGGCCACCCAACTGGCGGCCAGCATCGTCACCGGCAGTATCAGATGGACGATCCGATCCCAGATCGAGAAGTCCGCGCCGAGCGTGTACATTCCGCCGGCCGGCAGTAATGGTCCACCCTTGAACGGGTTGTCGAGCCAGATATAGAAGATCAGGATCAGGATCAGCCCCAGCCAGAAGATCGGCACCGACTGACCGACAAATGTCAGCCCGGTGACGACATGATCGAACCACGAGTACTGTTTGATCGCGGTGATGACGCCGACCGGTATCGCAATCAGGATCGTCACGACCCAGGCGGTTGCCATGAGGTAGAGGGTGTTCGGCAGCCGGTCGCGGATCGACTGGATGACCGGCCGGCGCTCCGAGATCGAATCACCGAAGTCGAGCTTGACAACCCGGCCCAGCCACTTGCCGTACTGGACATAGACCGGGGCGTTCAGCCCCAACCGATCCTCGATCCGACGCAGATCCTCGGCGCTGAAGTTGCCGCGTCGGACATAGGCGCCCATCGGCCCGCCCGGCGCTGCCTGGAGTAGCCCGAAGACCATCATGCTGATGATCAGAAGTAGCGGCACGGCCAGGATCAGCCGGCGGATGACGTACTGTCCCATAGATCGCTCCAGGTGCGAGGCCGGAGGCGCGACGCTGACCGCGTCGCGCCCCGTCGTTCAGGATCCCGAAGGCCGCTCAGGCCTTCGCCAGCCACCAGTTCTGGGCGTCCCAGGTCGAGTATTCCCACGTGCTGACCGCAAATCCGTGCAACCGTGTCGAGTAGGCATTGCCTTCGAGGAACTGCACGACCGGGATGACGACGACATCATCGCGCAGAGCGTCGGCGACCTTCTGATAGTTCTTCCGTCGCTCATCGCGATCCGGCGTCGAGCCTGCGGCGTCGAGCCATTCGCCAACGTCCTTGCGCACCCAGCGCATGAAGTTCTGGCCAGATGGGTTCGTCGCGCTCGGGACCTGGTCCGGGTGATAGCGCAGCACGATGCTGTTGTGCGGCTCGATGAAGAAGCCACTGTCGTAGAACAACGAATCGAAGTCGCCGATCATCCGTGGCGACTTGTCGGCCCAGGTGCCGAAGATAACGGCGAAGTCCTGGTTCTCGATCTTCATCGAGATGCCGATCTTCTTGAGATCCTCCTGGATAGCGAGCTGGGCCAGCTCGTTCGGCAAGTAGCCGGTATAGCCGTTGCAGACGAACTCGGCCTTGACGCCATCCTTCGCGCGGACGTCACCATTCAGCTTCCAGCCGGCTGCCTCCAGTGTCGCAGCGGCCTGATCCGGGTCGTAGACCCACGGATCTACCTGAGACATAATCCAGCCGACCGCCAGTGGCGAATCGATCAGCACCGACTCACGCAGCACCTCGTTGGCAATCCGGTCGCGATTGATCGCCAGCCCCACTGCCTTGCGGAACTCGACATCGCCGAAGAGCGGGTGTGGCGGTGTCACTCCCGGATCATTGTCGAACGGCTTCGACAGATTGAAGATCATCGCCAGCGTCCAGATTCCCGGGGCGGTGCGTGACTGGACGACGGTGGAATCGCGGAACTTATCGCCCGCCTCACCACCCGGCCACAGCATCACGTGACCATCGCCCTGGAGCATCTGCGCCGTCCGCGACTCTTCCGACGGGATGACCAGGAAGTTGATCCCATCGAGATATGGCTGGCCTGCGTCGCGGAAGTCCTCGTTCCTGACAACGGAGACATGATCGGCGGCGGCCCACTCCTTGAACTTGAACGGGCCGGTTCCGATCGGAGCGCGGTTGAAATCCCAGTTCATCATATCGGCGGCTTCGCCGGTGGCATGTCGCGGGATGACGTACTTGAACTGATCGACAAACGCCGGGTTGAACGAGGAGTACTTCACGACAACGGTATGGTCGTCAGTCGCCTCGACCGAGGTGACCTTGTCGAACTCCGACGCGAATGCCGAGCCGGCCTCGCCATCCTTGCCGATCTCCCACGAGAACTTCACGTCGTCGGCAGTGAGCGGCTTGCCATCGTGCCACTTGACACCCTCGCGGAGCTTCCAGGTGACCGTCAGCAGGTCGGCGGAGATACCGCCGTTCTCCAGCGAGGGGATCTCGGCGGCCAGGCGCGCGCTCCAGTCACCGTTCGGCAGTGTCTCTGCCAGCGGCTCGAGAATAACCGTCGTGACCTGAACAGCAATGCTCGTCTGACCAACGTAGGGGTTCAGCGAATCCGGGTCCTCGTAGAGCAGGTAGTTGATCGTGCCGCCCGATTGCGCCGGGCCTGGGGACGGGTCAACGTACCAGGCGGTTTCGCCAGCGCCGGCCGATGGCGAGCCACCGGTG
>CALMXF010000182.1 GCA_937870985.1 uncultured Chloroflexota bacterium | reverse complement strand
GGGGATAAGCCGGCACGAGCGCCTCGGGAAAGACGACCAGCCGCGCGCCGCCGGCCGCCGCCTCGGCGATCAGTCCGACTGCCTTCTCGACCGTCGCCTCGCGGTCGAACATCACCGACGCTGCCTGGACTACGGCGACGCGCACCTTACGGGCTGATGCGGTCATTTCCATGCTCCAATCGCTACCTGCCCCATCATGCGTTGATGGGGCAGGATACAGCGAATCAGCGCCGGCCGTGTCAGCGAGGCCTAGTGGTGATGCGTCTTCGCGTATTCGTCGGCCTCGGCCTTCGTGCGGTGAACCGTGCCGTCCGGGTGTTCCGGCGGGGTGTAAATCGTGTAGACGCGAAGTGGCTCACTGGCCGAGGTATTGGAGATGTTGTGCTCGACCCCGGCCGGGATAACGACGATCGAGCCGTCGCGCAACGGGTGGCGCTCGCCGTCCAGCAACGCCTCGCCCTCGCCTGCCTCGACGCGGAAGAACTGATCGCCGTCGTCGTGCGTCTCTTGCCCGATATCCTCGCCCGGCTGCAGCGTCATCACGACGAGCTGCAGGTGTGGCGCGGTGAACAGCACCTCACGGAAATACGGATTCTCCAGGGTCTTCCGCTCAATATCGATCACATATCCAGCCATCTTTCACCTTCCTGTCTCATCCGACACTGGCATACGACCGCCGGCGACGTCGCGCAGCGTCGGCTCTCAAGAACAGGCTAGGTCAGGAGGCATTACGGGCGCGTTATTAAGTCGGGAGTATTCGTTGCAGGATCGTCACAAGGGCAGTGGCTGCTGGCGCTCCCAGTCTGCCCGATCCAGCGCGTACTCGACATCGTCGCCGGGGAAGGCGGCTGCCGACATCACTGGATCGTAGATGCCGTCCTCGGAAAGCTCCTCGGGACTCATGCGGAATGTCCGGACGTGGGTCATGCCCAGCTTCTCCATCACCCGCCGCGAGCCGACATTGTCCTGGTAGGTCGAAGCAACGACTCGCTGGATGCCCAGTTCCCGAAAGCCTTTGTCGATCAGCGCCTGCGAGCCCTCGGTCGCATACCCCTTGCCCCAGGCAGCGCGGCGCAACCGATAGCCCAGCTCGACCTCGCCGGCCTCGTCAGTCGGCCGGAAGTGAAACCAGCCGAGGAACGCGCCGCTCTCTTTCTCGATCGCGGCCCAGAAGCCGAGGTCGTTGCCGCGCTCGTAGTGACGCAGCCAGGCCGGCATGATGTCGCGCTCGATCGCCTCGCGCGGCGTCGGCTGCCCGCCGCTCAGGTAGCGCATGACCTCGGGGTCGGCGTCGAGCTCAACGAGCAGTTCGACGTCCTCCGGCGTGAATCGGCGCAGGATCAACCGTTCGGTCTCAAGGTAAACGTGCATAGCGAACTACTCCTTCAGGACGAAAGCACGATCACTTGCCAGATTGTAGGAACAACGGATCGCGTCGTCATCGAGAAGTCAATAGCTGGCGCATTCGGTATCGAGCCGGCGGCAAGTCACACTCCAGCCACTGGTTGGCAGATGCGTCGCGCTCCTCTCGCCAGTTCTGGCCGAACGTACCGGCGGTGCGTGATCTCTTGCCGCCATGAGTCCCGATCTGGCAGGAGAACTGATATACCGGTTGTGGCAGGCGCGACAACAGACGCACTCGCCTGCCAACACTGTAATCCGCGTGGATATTGACAATGCATCAATGGGACATATATTGAGGAGCATACATCACAGCACAGGCTGACGATCATGCGATCGTCGGCCTCTCAGGGAACGGGAGCGTCACATGCCTCATCGTCGCTTCGTCTTCGTCGTAGCCGCCGTTCTCGCACTCTTCGCGCCGGGGGTCGCGTCCGCCCAGGGCGGTATCGGCACGTCCGTCGTACTCCGGGCGACACTGAACGCCTCAAACGAGGGGGCTGCCGGCGGCTTCGGGTTCGCCAAGATCCGGATCGACCTCGTGACCAGCCAGCTCTGCTATCGACTGAGTGTCTCGGCAACCGACGCGGCGACCGCCGCTCACATCCACAAAGGCGCAGCCGGCGCGAACGGACCCGTCGTCGTGCCGTTCGCCGCGCCGATCGATGGCCTCTCCAACGGCTGCGTGAATATCACCGCGGACCTTGCCGCGGCGATCTCCACCAGCCCCGGCGACTATTACGTCAATGTCCACACCAGCGAGTCCCCCAACGGCGCGGTTCGGGGGCAGCTCGACTGGCTCGGCGGCCAACCTGACTTCCGCTTCCCGTCCGCGACGGCCGAGACGGCCGCCGATGGGCTGAACTTTCCCCGCGGGCTGGCCTTCGGGTCTGACGGCGCGGTTTATGTGACAGACTCCGGCCCGGCAATCGAGCCCAGTAGTGACTCCTGCGTGACACTCCCCGGTCCGGACGGTCAACCGAGCGAGACCTGCTTCGGCCAGACTGGCTCGATCGTCGAGATCAAGGATGGCGAGCAGACCACCATCGCGACTGGCCTGCCCGCTTCGATCAGCGATCTCGTCGTTACCGATAGCGGCGACATGTATGTCGTTAACGGCATGGGCGGCGACCCGACTCTGGTCCGCACGACCGCTGGCGATCTCGCCGCCGGTTATGGCTGGGTCGTGAAGGTCAATAGCGACGGTCATGGCTGGTCACCGGTCGCCGATATCTCAGGCTACGAGGCCGTGGCGAACCCGGATGGCGGCGACATCGACACCAATCCGTTTGGACTCGCGCTGGACGGCGATGGATTCCTCGTTGCCGACGCTGGCGGCAACTCACTGGTCCACGCGACGATGGACGGAGTCGTCTCAACTGTGGCGGTCTTCCCATCGCAGATGGTCGATGCCCCGCCGTTTCTCGGCATGCCCCCCGGCAGCCAGATGCCGATGCAGTCGGTGCCGACCAGTGTCACACAGGGACCCGACGGCGCATGGTATGTCAGTGAGCTGACTGGCTTTCCGTTCGAGGTAGGCGCCGCCCGTATCTGGCGTCTCAATGACACAAACGGCGATGGTGACGCGCTCGATAACGGCGAAATGACCGTCTACGCCGATGGCTTCACCGCCGCACTCGACCTCGCCTTCGACCCGGACGGCCGGCTCTACGTGCTTGAGATGGCCCGAAACGGGCTGATGGCAATCGAGGAAGATCCGACCAACCTGGCAGCCGCCGCCGGAGCGCTGATCCGTATCAACGACGACGGCTCGCGGACCGAGGTTGCCACCGGCGTGCTCGTCATGCCGATCGGCCTTGCGATCAACACCGACGGCGTCATCTACGCCACCAACCTCAGCCTCGTGCCGAACATGGGCGAGGTGCTGCGGATCGTGTTGCTCCAATAAGGTCATCATTCAACGACCAGCCCACGTAACAATGCCCTCGCCAGCAAGGCGAGGGCATTGTTACGCGCCGCGCTGGCCGATACGGACGAACGGGGAACGTCACGCGCCCTGGCTCATGCGGCACGGTTCCTGCTTTATCGCAGGACGAGGGGATGATATGTGCTGGGCGCTCCGTCAACCGATCTCATGTTCTGAATCGCCGAACGCGACACGAACGACGCGCAACGTCGTGGCGAGCGAGGGGCGACCCATCGGCCGGCCAGATATCCGGCCGGCCACAGTACCGCATCCTTCATCTTCAACGAAACCTCACCAACACCACCAACGGGCGCCACTCGGCTTCGGCGAGCTGCGCCCCTTTCCGGGCGCGCTGGGTGGAGATGATGCTCGCTGGCGCACACAGTGACAGAGGAAGGGCGCAGCTATCGCTCGACAGATAACGATGGTTGAAACGATGAGGAATATAGAGAGAAAGGGCGGTCAATTGTGGTGGACCTGAGCACGGAGTTCGATGACATTCTGGAGGCGCCTGCGCGTGAGATCTCCGACGAGCAGATCGCGAGGTTCGAAGGGTACGTGGCCGAGATGTTTGCGACCTTCGGAATGGACCTGAACACTGCATCGACCAAGGACACACCGCGTCGTTTCGTGCGGGCGCTCTACGACATCACGTCCGGCTACGACGGCGACCCGAAGCTGATCAAGGTGTTTGACACTGAATGCCGCGGCGGACCGGATTGCCGGCTCAGCCAGGTTGTCGAGGGGCCGATCCGCTTCTACAGCCTGTGCGAACACCATGCGCTGCCGTTCTTCGGGCATGCCTATATCGGCTACATCGCGCACGAGAACATCATCGGGCTCTCGAAGCTGACGCGCCTCGTGCGGGTCGTCGCCAGGCGGTTCACGGTTCAGGAGCGTATCGGCCAGGAAATCGTCGACGCGCTGGAGCATCTCCTGAAGCCTCACGGCGCGGCCGTTTACATCGAAGCGCATCACCTCTGCATGGAGATGCGGGGCGTCCGTGAGACGTCTCCGCTCACGCGCACGACCTACTGGCGCGGAGAGTACGATAGCAACCCTTCGCTGCGCGCCGAGTTCTTCACTGCGTGTGGGTTGCAGCGATGACGACGCTCGCGCCGTTCGAGAGCCTCTTCCAGGCGACGATCGGGGAGCCGACGCCACTACCACCCGAGATCGAGTCGATCTATGGCCCGCTCACGCTCCCCCCGCCGGCCGGCCGGCCTCTGGTCGTCAGCAACTTCGTGACGACGCTCGACGGGGTCGTGTCGCTCAGAGTGCCGGGACATGAGGGCGGCAACGCGATCAGCGGAAACAACCGGCACGACCGGCTGCTGGTTGCGACGCTCTGCGCCCTCGCCGACGCGATCGTCATCGGCAGCGGCACGCTGGGATCGTCGGAGGGACATATCTGGACAGGGGCAGCGCAGAACCCCGACTTTGCCGACGCGTTCGTAACGCTGCGCCGATCCCTCGGGAAGACGAGTCCGCCGCTGAACGTCGTCGTCACCGGCCACGGCGACATCGACTCCGGCGAGCGGATGTTCCAGACTGGCGAGGTCCCGGCTATGGTCATTACATCGACACAAGGCGCCGCAAGGCTACGCCGGGCAGGGATGCCAGACGTGGTCGAGATCGCGATTGCCGGCGACGATCCGGACATCGATCCGCGGGTCGCTCTCAACCTGATCGCGGCGAGCCGTCCGATGAACCTCATTCTGCTCGAGGCCGGCCCGCGCCTGACGACCGCATTCCTCGCCGCGCGGCTGGTCGACGAGCTGTTCCTGACGCTCTCGCCACAGTTGGCTGGTCGCGACGACGGATCCAGACGACTGAGTCTGACGATGGGGCATCTGTTCGCGCCAAACGACGCGCTCTGGGGCAACCTCGTCGACATCCGGCGGGCAGGGAGCCATCTCTTCCTGCGCTACTCTCTACCGCGCGAGTAGAGGATACGAGGGATGGCGGAGGCCGCCGCGGATCGTGCTCGCGTTCATCGCGGCGAGCGTGCGGCTTGCCCGTCCTGATGATCTCGGCCAGAATGGGGCTGGAGTGGCGGAACATCGAGTCCACAAAGGAGGGATCGCTTGAGCAGCGAGGCAAAGATTGATTCCAGACTGTACGGGTCGATGGAATATCGGAACGTCGGTTCGCATCGTGGCGGCCGGGTTGTCGCCGTCGGCGGGAACCCGCAGGATCGTAATGTCTACTACTTCGGGTCGACTGGCGGCGGCGTCTGGAAAACAGTCGATGGTGGGTTGAGCTGGCGCAACGTGTCGGACGGCTACTTCCAGTACGCCTCAGTTGGCGCGTTGGCGGTGGCGCACAGCGACCCGAACGTCGTGTATGTCGGGATGGGCGAGACGAGCATCCGCGGCAACGTGTCGCGCGGCGACGGGGTCTACAAATCCACCGACGCCGGCCGCACCTGGCAGCACATGGGGCTGGCCGAGACGCGCAACATCGGCGAAATCCAGATCCACCCGACCAACCCGGACATCGTCTACGTCGCGGCGCTGGGCCACGTCTGGGGGCCGAACGAAGAGCGCGGTGTCTTCCGCTCGACTGACGGTGGCGCGACCTGGAAGAAGATCCTCTACAAGAGCGCGAAGGCCGGCGCGGTCGATATCTCGATGGACCCGACCAACCCGCGCATCATCTACGCAGCAATCTGGGAGGCCGGCCGCGGTCCGCACTTCCTCTCCAGCGGCGGCGACGACTCCGGCATCTGGCGTTCATTCGACGGCGGCGACACCTGGGAGGACATCTCCCGCAGGCCGGGACTGCCGAAGGAGGGAGTCCTCGGCAAGGTCGGTATTGCCGCGTCGGCCGCGCAGGCCGGCCGTGTCTACGCGATCGTCGAGCACGAGCAGGGAGCGCTCTACCGCTCCGACGACCACGGCACGACCTGGACAAAGGGCAGCGACGACCGCAACCTGCGCACGCGCGCCTGGTACTACCACCACATCTACGCCGACCCGCAGGACGCAGACACCGTTTACGTGCTGAATGTAGGCTTCTGGAAGTCGATCGACGCTGGCAAGTCGTTCGGCGAGATCCCCGTCCAGCACGGTGACACGCACGCGCTCTGGATCGATCCGGCCGACAACCAGCGCGTCATCATGGGGGACGACGGCGGCGCAGAGGTGAGCACCACCGGCGGGGCCGGCTGGACGACGATCTTCAACCAGCCGACTGCCGAGTTCTATCACGTCGTTGCCGACAACCGAGTCCCCTATCGCATCTATGGCGCGCAACAGGACAACACGACGATGAGCGTGCCGAGCCGATCGGTTAGCGGGTTCATTACCACGTCCGAGTGGTACATCGTCGGCGGCGGCGAATCCGGCTATATCGCGATCAAGCCGGACGACGACGACATCGTCTTCGCCGGCTCCTACGGCGGCCTGCTGACCCGCTTCGACGCGAAGTCGCGGCTGGCTCGCGCCGTCTCGGTCTGGCCGGAGATGACGCTCGGCTCGCCGACCTCGGAGATGCACTTCAGGTTCAACTGGACCTCGCCGACCGTCTTCTCGCCGCACGACCCGAACGTGCTCTACACCGGCGGCAACCATGTCTTCCGCAGCACCAACGAAGGCCAGAGCTGGGAGACGATCAGCGACGATCTGACGCGTGGCGACCCGGAGACGATGGTCGCCTCGGGCGGGCCGATCACCAAGGACAACACCGGCGCCGAGACCTACGCGACGGTCTTTGCCATCGCCGAATCGCCAGTCGAGCGGGGCGTCATCTGGACTGGCTCGGACGACGGGCTGATCTACCTGAGTCGCGACAACGGCAAGTCCTGGCAGAACGTCACGCCGGGGCCGAACCTGCTGCCGGAGTGGTCGCTGATCTCGATCGTCGAGCCGTCGCCACACGACGGCGCCACCTGCTACGTCGCCGCGACGCGCTACAAGTCGGACGACGAGACCCCGTACCTGTTCAAGACCAGCGACTACGGCGCGACATGGACGCGCATTACCGACGGCATCCCGGCGCGGGATTACACCCGCGTCATCCGCGAGGACCCCGAGGTGCGAGGGCTGCTCTACAGCGGCACCGAGCGCGGCCTCTATGTCTCGTTCGACGACGGCGCGCACTGGCAGCCGTTGCAGCTGAACCTGCCGGTAACGCCAGTCCACGATCTGATCATCAAGGACAACGACCTCGTCGTCGCGACCCACGGGCGCAGCTTCTGGATCCTCGACGACATCACTCCGCTACATCAACTGGCCCGCGGGGATGTCGGGCAGAACGGCGCGATCCTCTACAAGACACAGCCGACCCGGCGCTGGGCGTCGGCGCCAGGCTTCGGCGGCG
>CALMXF010000181.1 GCA_937870985.1 uncultured Chloroflexota bacterium | reverse complement strand
CATCACGCTGGTCGGAGCATTCAGTGCTTCGACTAGCATGATGTGTCAGGTTGGCAGCCTCCCCGCACCTTGTCATCCTGAGGCCGCAGCCGAAGGATCTCCCCTGGCTGGGTCCGGTCGAGCATAGGGGAGATCCCGCTCTGTCGGCAGGCAGTGACAGGCGGAGGGGACTCCGATCGGCGATCACCTGCCCTCAACCCGCGCGCTACCAGATGTCGTTCACACCCTGGCCCAGCGCTGCTCAACATGATCCCGTTCACCGGTCTCTCCTCGCGGCGTTACTGGCTGTTGCTTGAGCGCTCCGGCGCGTCAGTCTGTGTGACCGACCCCGGATTCGATGTCGATCTGGCGGTTATCGCTGACGCCATGACGCTGCATCGCGTCTGGGTTGGCCATCAGGAGATCGGGTCAGCCCTCCGGGCCCACTCAATCGAAATCGACGGTCCGTCGGATCTCCAGCATGCCTTCCCGACCTGGCTCCAGCTCAGCATGCTTGCCCACGTGGCTCCTGCCGTCATGACGGCCTGAGTCCGGGCCTCTCGTCAGCCGGCCGGTTTCCCTGTACGCTCTTCCCGACGGACTTGCTCGGACAGGAAGGACTGACTGGTGGCCAACGCGAACCCCGAGGGGCATCTCGTCGTTGCGGTGCCGTTCGATGCACAGGGTTTCAACGAAGTCTGGCGCAATTACACCGGCGCTGGCGGCTACTTCGCAGCGAACAATATCTACAGTCGCCTCGTCGTTCTCGATGTCTTCGAGAGCGGTGACATTCACCCCGACCTTGCGGATTCCTGGGATATCCTCGACGGCGGCGCTCGCTACGTCTTCCACCTCAACCGTGACGCCCGCTGGCACGACGGCACACCCGTTACCGCCGACGATGTCGCCTACACCTACTCCGAAGTGCTGAAGCACGGCTACCACGGACTCTCCTGGCTCCAGGACATCGACACCGTCGATGTCATCGACGACCACACCGTCGCGTGCCGGCTGAAGGCGCCCAACGCAGCCTTTCTGGCCCAGCTTGGCGCGTTCGTCTTCTCCCACATCCTGCCGAAGCATCTATACGACGGAACCGACTGGGCCACGAACCCGCACAACTTCGATCCCGTCGGAAGTGGCCCATTCCGCTTCGAGCAGTGGATCCCTGGCGAGCGTATCGAGCTCGTCGCGAACCCTGACTACTTTGGCGAAGGGCCATACGTCGCACGCATCACCTACCGGATCATCCCCGACACCGACGACGCCTTTCGGCTGCTGGAGGCCGGCGAGGTCCATTTCGTCGTCCAGGATGTTCCCTGCCAGCAGGTCGAGGAGTATCGCGCCAAGCCCGGCGTCGACGTGATGTTCCACCCGGGTAATTCGATTGCCTTCGTCGCGTTCAACTGGCAAAAGCCGATGTTCGAAGACCATCGCGTCCGCGAGGCAATTGCTCGCGCCATAGACCGTGGGCCGATCGCCGACGGCGTCTGCTCGCTCGCGACGGCGCCCTCTCACTACTACCTGGAGCGGGTGGACTGGGCATTCAATCCCGATGCTGTTGCGCCCGGATACGACCCCGCCGAGTCTGAGCGTCTGTTGGACGAGGCTGGCTATCGGCGGGACGCTGCCGGTGTTCGATTCCGCGTTGGCCTCGCCTATCGCTCGCTCTATTCGCACTACGGCGTCGCCGCGAACATCATGGCCGAGCAGCTCGCCCGCATCGGGATCGTTGCCGAGATCGAGTCCGTCGATCCGGTTGGCTGGAAAGAGCGGTTCCAGGAGGCCGGCGACTTCGATCTGATCCTCGATAGCGGCGACATCGGCCCCGACCCGCAGCTCATGGCGAGCTTCCTCGCGTCCGATGGTCCGCGAAATACCATGCGCTATCACAACGCTGCCGTCGATGCCGCCTTCCTGGCCGGCCGCGCCACCGTCGATCGTGCCGAGCGGGGCCGCCACTATCGCGCCCTCCAGGATGCCCTGGCTGCCGATATCGCTCGTGTTCCCTTCCTCCAGCATGGTGAGCACCTCCCCTACCGCACGGAGCTCACCGGCTGGTCATGGTCCGACGGCGTTCGCGGGACTGTTCCATTCTGGTATCACGGGCTCGTTCGTAAGGCATGACGCGAGGCGGGATGAGGGATGAGGCACAAGGGATGAGCGCGACCAGAATCGCCTGATCCGCCTCATCCCCCATCCCCGATGTATCCTTATGTCGTATTCGATTGACTCTCAGGAGGTGCGAACCCCGATGTCATCCAGCCTGCTTGGCACAACCCCGACTGCGGCCGCGAACGAGCTGCAGATCTTTCCCAACCCGAACCCGGAGCGCGACTACACTATCGAGATCCACACGCCGGAGTTCACCTGCCTCTGTCCGGTCACCGGCCAGCCCGACTTCGCCGAGATCACCCTGCGGTACATCCCAGATCAGCTCTGTGTTGAGCTCAAATCGCTCAAGCTCTACTTCTGGTCGTTCCGCAACGAAGGCGCGTTCCACGAAGCGGTCACCAACCAGATACTGGACGAAGTCGTCAACAAGATCGCCCCGCGTGAGGCGACCGTTATCGGTCAGTTCAACGTGCGTGGTGGCCTCTACACGACGGTTACCGCGACCTACTCAGCGCCCGATCGCGCCTAGCCGGCATACGATGCGGTCGATCGACGATATCGTTGGGCGGGTGGTTGCCGGCGAACCGGTCGATCCCGCGATGGTTGCCCAGGACGACTGGACAGCCCTGATTGACGGATTGATCGGCGATCCGCGCGGCCGGCGCTGGCTTCGTAGCTGGCCGGCGCTGAACCCCGTGCTGGCTGCGCGACTCCTCGATTGGCCGGAGGACTTCGTCGGTCGCCGCCGCGACACCTCTCTGGATCGTGTCGTTGAGCTAGCCTCGCTGGACGATCTCGATGCCCGCGCCGAATTCCTGGCGGTCGGGCCGGCCGCCTCCGCGATGTGGCGACGGTTCGCGAGTGATCCGGACCGACTCATTCGCGTCGCGAAACGCGTCGTGATGGGCGAGGCCGGCGAGACGACACTCTCGATCCTGGTCCTCGACCCGATTGACGAGCACTGTCTGGGTGACGAGCGTCGCGTCAGTGTCGCTGAAGTGGCGCTGGCCGGCCGCTCGTCGGCCGCGCGTGGCGCGGCGGTCGAGTTTCTCTCCAAAGTTGCCCCGGCAGTGATCGTCGACAACCTCGACACACTCGTTGCCGACGAGGATGAACGCGTGCGTGGGGTCGCCTGGCTTACCGGTCTGCGCGCTGCCACAACCGGCACGTTCGACCGCGCCATCGTGCTGCTGGCGGATGAAACAGTGCCGATTCAGCTTCGGCGTAGCGCGCTTCTCGCGATCGGGACGAGTATGCCGACGAGCGCCATTGCGGAGGTGCTCAGTGTCTTCGTCGTTCATCCGGATGAGCGCCTCGCTCACGATGCTGCCGATCTGCTCTATGCGCGCCATCGCAACCCGATCACCGCCGAGGCCGCGCTGCTCAGCCCCCACCCGGACGTTCGCGAGGTGGCCATGGCGCTGCTCGACCCGTTGCGTGGCTCACCTGCTGCTGGTGGCTCTCGCCCCGGCGATCCAACCCGCACGCTTGATATATTCAAGGCACTGCTTGAACGCGGCGATGGATCGGGCGTGAATGAGACGCCCCGCTGCTGACGGACCAACACTTGGAGAACTGAGAAATGAACGACCAGACGACTGCCGAGGCCACCGATCGTGAGGAACGACTGAAGACCGCGTACACCGAGACCGAGTTGCGCTGCCCGAACTGTCGCGCTACCTGGTCACCGGTCGTCGCCAACTTCGTCAACTTCGGGACCGATCCGAAGGGCCGCGAGGGCATGTTGCGCAAGGCGATGCACCACGCCTATTGCCCCGCCTGCAAGTACCATATCGAAGTGGATCACATCTTCTGTGCCTACGATCCAGACCGCAATCTGGTCATCCAGGTCCGGCCCGCGTGGGAGTTCAAGGCCGGCGGCGGTGAGGAAATCTACTGGAGTCGCCTGGAGAATCTCGTCGAGAAATGGGCCGACGTAGATGTCCAGGTGGACATCGTCTTCGGCTTCGACGAGCTCATCGAGAAGCATCTCGGTGGCCAGGAGGCCGCTGAGGCAGCGATCGAGCGCGCCCGACAGGAGCGCGAGCAGGACCTCGCCTCCGGTGACCTCGCGCCTGGCGTTGTCCGCGACGTCGAGACTGCCTGACCGGGCTCTATTCCCATCCGGCCAGCCGCTCACCGCTGGCCGGCGCGCTATTCTTCCCTCAGGCCAAAGCATCCCGGTTGCCGCGTCCGACCGCACACCGTACCATGCCCCCGACGATCGTTCGGTAAGGGAGGAAAGCTCATGTCCGCAGGAATCAGCGCCCAGGTCAACTGGGACAGCGTGCGTGACGAAGTCACAACCCACCTTCAGGATCTGATCCGATTCGAGACGGTCAATCCGCCGGGGAACGAGATTCAGGTCGCAACTCATCTGCGTGATGTGGTCTCTACGGTGGGACTGTCTTCTCACATCCTCGAAAGCGATCCCGGCCGCGCCTCATTCGTGACCCGTATCGGGGGCGAGGGCAAGGGCCGGCCGCTGATGCTGATGGCCCACAGCGATGTCGTTTCCGTCGAGGCCGACAAGTGGCAGCATCCGCCCTTCGCCGCCGACATCGCCGACGGGATGATCTGGGGACGCGGAGCAGTTGACACCAAGAACCTCGTAGCCTCCGAGCTGCTCGTGATGCTCCTCATCAGGCGAATGGGCCTGACGCTCGACCGTGACCTGATTATGTGCACGTTCGCCGACGAGGAAGCTGGTGGCCGGTACGGCGCAACCTGGATGTGGGAGAACCATCGCGACCTGATCGATGCCGAGGTCGCGATCAACGAGGGCGGCGGCAACGCCATCGAGATCGCCGGAAAGCGCTTCTACCTCTGCCAGACCGGCGAAAAGGGTGGCGCACGAATGCGGATTGTCGCCCGCGCCGAGCCGGGCCACGCCTCCGTCCCGCGCGACGACACCGCGATGCTCCGGATGGGCCGCGCGCTGGTGAAGCTCTCTCAGCATACGTTCCCGACGGTCATGACGTCATCGGTCGATATGATGTTGAGGACCTTCCAGACTGCGCTCGGCGATCGCGGCAGCGTTGTCGATGAGATCCTGGCTGATCCGACCTGGGACAATCTCAATCGCCTGCCGCTCAGTGATTTCGAAAAGCTCTCGCTCCGCGCGACCACCCGCAATACCGCCGTCCCGACCATCATCCACGGTGGCCATCGCATTAACGTGATCCCCGGCGAGGTGGACTGCGATGTCGATGGTCGCATCCTCCCCGGGCAGGATCCCGACGCATTCCGCGCCGAGGTTCAGCAACTTCTTGGCGACGAAGTCGCGATTGTTGGCAGTGGTGGCGCCGCGGGCATCGAGGCCGATCCTGCCTCGCCGCTCTTCGACACGATCCGCGCCGTCATGGGCGATGTCGACCCTGGGTCGGATGTCGCGCCGTTCCTCGTTTCCGGAGGCACCGACGCCAAGTCGATCCCCGGTGTAAAGGTCTACGGCTTCAACCCGGCGCCGTATTCCGTGGCGGAGATGAACGGCGCTCACAACCACGACGAGCGGGTGGCAATCGACAATCTGCTCTTCGCGACCAAAGCGCTATTCGAGATCGTTGTCCGCTACTGTTCGGCGCGCGCATGAGCCGACAGCGCGGGCTGGTCCTGTTTGACATCGACGGGACGATCCTCATTGCTGGCGACCGCCACCACGGCGCGGCGTTCACCCACGCTTTCGAGCAGGTCTATGGCCGGCCGGTGACGCTGGAAGGCGTCCCGCTGGCCGGCATGCTCGATGCCCAGATCGCCCGCATTCTCTTCGAGCGCCATGGGCTGGACATCGACGAGGCGGGCATGCGCCTGGACGAGATGATGTCGGCGATGGGTCTGCGCTATGCGGAGACCATTGCCGGCAGCAACCTCCGCGAACGACTGCTGCCCGGAGTCACCGAGGCAGTCCTGGCCGCCCACCATCATGGATGGGCGGTTGGGGCGCTCACTGGAAACGGGCGCGCGGTCGGCGAGGCGAAACTGCGCGGCGTTGGCCTCGGCATGCTCATCTCCTTCGGCGCGTGGGGCGACCGGGCCATCGAGCGCGGACATCTGGTGGATGAAGCAATCGGCGCAGCCCTGCGGGCGACCGGAGTGCGCTATGCGCCGTCCGAGACCGTCCTGGTTGGCGACACTCCAGCGGACATCGCCGCCGCGCGCCTGGGTGGAGCGCGCGTTGTCGCCGTCGCGACGGGCCGGTTCGACCTCTCCGCGCTGGAGCCCCATCGACCCGACGCGCTGCTCGGCGACCTGTCCGACACTGACTCGTTCGTCGAAGCGATCGACCGCGCGCTCGGCTGAGCGCGCGGCCTGCGGATTGCGAGATAGATGCGACGCGAGCTTCCGACGCGTCGCATCACGAGGAGCGATCCATGTATGACACCTATCTCGGCACATCCTCTGGCATCCACCGCATCTCTGGCGACGGGATCCATCCGCTCGGACTGACGGGCCATCGCGTTTCCGCCGTCCATGCCTGGCGGTTCGGTAACGACGACAGTGTCCTCGCCGGGACGTATGGCGATGGTCTGTTCCGCAGTGTTGATAGTGGCGTTACCTGGACCCGGATCGAGGCCGGCCTGACCGCGCCCGCGTTCCGCACGATCGTCCCCGACCCGCTCAATCCTGAGGCGATTCTGGCCGGCGCTGAGCCGGCGCGACTCTTCCGCAGCATCGATCGCGGCGAGACTTGGTCCGAGCTCGATGCCATCGGGCGCCTTCCCGCCAGCTCCGATTGGTTCCTGCCCTACTCGCCACGGGCGGGAGCGCTTCGCAACGTCTATGCGCCGGGTCGGAGTCGTCGTCTACTGGCGTCGGTCGAAGTCGGCGGCCTGCTCGACAGCCCCGACGGCGGCGCAACATGGTCGATCGCGCCAGTGATCCAGGACGACGACATTCATCACATCACTGGCCACCCGGATGACCCAGCGCTGCTGTATGCCGCGCTCGGCTACGCGGCTCTGAAGCGTGATGGAGATCGTGGCGATTACCACCTCGGCGGAGTCGGCCGGTCGCGCGATGGCGGCGCGACCTGGGAGAAGGTCGAGACTGACTATACCCGGGCGACGTTGATTCCTCGTGCTGCGCCATCCCTCCTCCTTGCCGGGCCAGCCCCACGGGTCGGCCGCCAGGGCCGGATCGTCGTCTCCTCGGATGGTGGCGACAGCTGGCAGGCCGCCTCCGATGGAATCGACGTGCCGATGGAGGACATGGTCGAGCTCTTTGTCGAAGCGCCGGATGATACCATCTGGGCGATCTGCTCGGGCGGGCGACTTCTGCGGGCCACGCCCGGCGAGTGGCGGTGGACGGCGGTCGTGCCGGCCGCGCTATCGTTGGAGGTCGAGTCCGTCGCGTTCGTGTCGCGCTGATCCGATCCCAGCCAGCTCCAGCAATACCGTCAGCACACGACTATCGAGCGCTGAGAACGGCGTGACCGTGACGAATCGAGCGGGGTCACCGCCTCGGTCGACGACGAACGGGCGCATTCCCGCCGCTTCGGCCGCGCGCAGCCCCGGCACAGCATCCTCGATCACCGCACACGCGGTCGCGGCCACGCCGAGCGCGGC